>NZ_JASATU010000003.1:0-273977 GCF_032906605.1 Leptothoe sp. LEGE 181152 | reverse complement strand
AACACTCGTATCAAGGCATCTTTTGCCTCAGGGCTTAGGTCACTTAGGTCAGGAAGGTCTTGCATCCTTCTACACTACGATATTTTCTTATGGTTGCCATCCCCAGCGGGGGGAGTTGAGCAATTACCCATGCTTTAAGGTAGTAATGATTCATTCGCCAGAGTTTCTAAGCCCACCGATTGCAACAGATCCTTAAGATTTTGCTCAGCAGTCGCACGGTTAGTCCGGCTCGCCTCCATGAGGCTATTTAAGGTTTCTGGCCATAGTCCTGCTTCTGCATAAACAAATGGCTGCTGACTAACAGAAGTACCTTGCAGTTGCTGATTTACATTCCCACCACTAACACGCTCAAAGCTACCCTGCACAGTCATATCGCTAGCGCGCTCTCGAACATTACAAATTAACGAAAGATACCAGTAATAGCGCTGTCCTGTCCGCAATGGTGACACTGTGGCCCGAGCGGGTACGTCAACTCTGACTAAACCTGAGTTGCCAGTAACATTAAATAATGCTCCATAAACTAGTTCGTCAGAACCTTCTTCATAAAGAGTAAATTCTGCAAACTGAGCTGTACTTGCCGGGAAATAAGCATACACAACTGGATGAGATGCAGCAGTTTGCGCCAGATTATTGTCCGGCATCAACGCTACTAGCCCTTGCTCGCTCTGAGCACAGGCCCCGCTACGATTTGCACCTGACTCACGATTCCCTGGGGCTCCCGTCTGAGTAGGCTGAAAATCTAGACGTCTCTGGCCCCATGCAGGCGTCATCGTGCCAACTGTAATGGACAGGCCAAGGGTTACCCCTATCAGATAAGCACCCAGATTACTCAGCAGCATACGATTCATATCGATAAGTTCAAATAGTTACACTCAGGAGAGTTAAAAGCGCTGGAGAAATCCTAACAGGGAATATAGTTCCTAACTGAGTTAAAACAACCTTTTGTAACCTCTTCATTGGCAAATATTGGCCATCGGTAACAAATGTGGTCTAAAAAGCTTAATATGCGTTTAGCAATAGAATCTTCTGTAAATCAACTAATATTAATTTTAGGATAGTCTTGTTATCTTGTGCTGTCTACACAAACGTCAGAATAACTTGAAATAATTTGTCAGCCAGGGCCTGTAAATCCTTAAAGGGAAATAGACTGTACCAAGAGCTTCATAGTAATAGACAAGTTTATTCTAGTTTAATGGCGGCACAGCTTAAATACACCTATTAGGAGGATTGAGAATCAAACTGGTTAGCTTCAAATATCCTATTCAGGGTCTAAAAACAATATTGAGCCGTCTGCCATTGGTTAAGCAAGGTCGTGATCGTCCACTGTCCAAGCATTTAATCCAATTAGGGCAGCCTGTTCTGCTAACCAGCTTAATTGTTGCCTCGTCTATCCTTGCGATTCGACACCTGGGAGGCCTCGAAAAATTAGAGTTATGGGCCTATGACCATTTTATGAGTCTACGTCCCGAGGAAAGTATAGATCCTAGAATGCTGATCGTCGGGGTTACAGAAGAAGATATTCAGAGGCTGAATCAGTGGCCCCTTGCAGATCAAACAGTTGACCAACTTTTAGCCAAGCTCGAACAATACTCTCCCCGTGTGATTAGTCTGGACATCATGCGCGATGTGCCCTTAGAACCAGGCCGAGAAGCATTGCTTGAGAGGTTAACCTCCAGTGAAAATATTGTTACTGTTTGCAAAGCTAGTAACCAAGAGTCGTTGGGGGTACCTCCCCCCCCCGGTGTCATCAAAGAATCTGTTGGTTTTGCAGATTTGGTGGTTGACTCGGGCGGTGTGCTACGACGCACCTTGTTGTGGATGACTCCGCCTGCACCTGCTGGGGGACTGGCCAACCAACCAGGACATCTTTGCAGCGGTCCTGAAATCATTATCTCTCTAGGGCTACGCACTGCTTTTTACTACCTACTCGATGAAGACATCCAGCCAGAATTCACTGACCGTGGAGAGTTTCGATTAGGCAATACAACCTTTCCTAGACTGACATCTAAGTTTAGCGGTTATCAAACGGTAGATACGGCAGGCTATCAGGTTATGCTCAACTACCGCTCGGAGCAGAATTCTGCTCGACAAGTCACCCTTGAGGACGTTTTGGCAGACCGAGTTGACCCTGATTGGATTCGCGATCGCATCGTTTTCATTGGCTACTTGACCCCTCAAGCAGGGGATGACTTTTATACCCCCTATAGTCAGGCCCTAAGCGATGATCAAAAGATGCCTGGAGTGGAAATTCATGCCCAGTCCACCAGCCAAATTTTGAGCGCCGTTTTAGATCAGCGACCGCTAATTTGGGTTTGGCATACTCCCGTTGAAGCCCTTTGGGTAGTTGTCTGGGCCGGTGTTGGCAGCATCCTAGCCTGGTACATTCGCCATCCCTGGCGACTGAGCCTAGCGGTGTTGGGCGTAGCTATTGGTCTCTACGTTTTTTGTTTTTTGCTCATGCTCCGAGGCGGGTGGGTTCCCCTAGTACCACCGATTATAGCCTTGGGAGCGGCCGCCTCTACCACTATCACTATTCTCAACCAAAAGCTTAAGGCAGAAAACCTGCGCATTCAAACTGAACTCGACATCACCCGCCGTCTGCAGAAAATGATTTTGCCACCTGAGCGTGAACTGCAGGTGATTGAAGATCTAGATATTGCTGGGTACATGGACCCCTGTGATGATGTGGGAGGGGACTACTACGACGTCATATCAGATAGCAATGGACACCTTAAAATTGGGATTGGTGATGTCACTGGCCATGGTTTAGAAAGCGGATTAATCATGATTATGGTGCAGACCGCTGTTAGAACCCTATTAGAAAGTGGCAAAACCAAACCTGAAGAGTTTCTAAGTGCCCTTAACCGTTCTATTTATCACAATGTGCAGCGGATCAATTCCGATAAAACCATGACCCTTAGTTTATTGGACTATAAACAAGGCACTTTATACCTGAGCGGTCAACATGAAGATGTGCTAATTGTTCGTGCCGATGGCTCCCTGGAACAAATTGATACCGTTAATTTAGGCTTTCCCATTGCCCTCGAAGAAGACATTGACGATTTTCTGGCACATACTCAAATTCATTTAGAGACCAACGACGTAGTGGTACTCTACACTGACGGGATTACCGAATCGAGAAATATAGATCGAGAGTTTTACGGCCTAAACCGACTGTGTAATGTCATTATGAGCAATTATCAGCGAACGGCACAAGAAATTAGAGCAGCTGTTATTCAAGATGTGGCCAATCATATTGGTCAGCAGAAAATCTTAGATGACATTACGCTACTAATCCTCAAGAAAAGATAGATGGGAGAGACCTGAAACTATGGCTTCACCCACTTCATCAATGTCTGAGTCATTTGGCCAGTTCGCTAGCGAGCTTCATAACGAGAATCTATGTGTCAAAATCGATTTTCCGGTAGAACTAGTAAAACAGCGAAAGTTTTGGCCCAATAGCAATCTATCCGCCAAATTCGTTTCAGAATACATATCAATTTTTTTCCCAGTTGAAAACGCTCGATCTGAGCAGCTGCACCGACGCACGGAAATAACTGATGCAGCTCGATACATTACCAATGAGCTATTGGAGAATGCATTTAAATTCTCTTGTACAGCAGCTCAACAACCTGTACAGATGGCCTTATACTACTATTCTGATCGGTTAATTATCACGGTTACCAATACTGCCCACATCAATAACATCGACTCGTTTAGGTCGCTAATTCATGATCTCACAACATTAGATCTGACCGAACTATACGTAGAACATCTGGAGAAAAACTTAGACCATGAAAACGCCCTCAGTTCTGGCCTCGGTTTTATTACTATCTTGATTAATTACAACACAAAACTGGGTTGGAAAATTGAGCAAAATTCACCAGAATCAGACTGCTTCCTGGTGACCACTATGGCCCAGCTACTATATGACTAGAATATTTATGGCACTAAGACTATATACTCACCCTGAGTAGCCCACGGATACTTGTGCATAAGCGATGTTATGATAGCTCGGTTAAATCACTACCTGCAAGATATCTTTTATATTGCTCTTAGCTTAGTTATCACCGTCTTTGGTGCAATCGGTTTATATGTGATCTTGTTCCATCTGCTACGGTCTTATTTTCGCAGATTCGAGCGAGATATAGCATTGGTAACGCTGAATGTATCTGCCTATCCAGGCTTAACGTTGTTTGTACTGCTCGGCCTGGCAATGATAGCCCAAAATTCCAATAGTTTGGCTACTGTTGATTGGTTACAGCGTCTACTGCTAGGTTGCATCATTTTAACCATCAGCTATTGGTGCTTGCGCCTGTTCAAACAAGTCCTGATCTATTACCTCAAAGATTATGCTGAAACCACTGAGGTAATGTGGGATGAAGTGCTACTCCCCTTGCTAGAAGCAATTGTTCCAGTCATGATTATCTTAATGAGTGGGGCCCTTATTTTACAGCTTTGTTTGGGCTTAAACTTAACCGGTGCCTGGGTAACCCTAGGGGGTAGTGCCTTTATCATTGGCTTTGCAGTTAAAGACATTCTAGCCAACTTTTTTAGTGGTATTGCCCTATTGATAGATAGTCCCTTCCGGTTCGGTGATGTACTCCGCATAGAAAGCGGTAGTGAAGGGTCCAGCCATTTGGGCATTCTGCGAAAAATTGGAGTGCGTGTTACCCACATCTACATGTTTGAACTTCACACAGAGGTCTACATTCCCAACAGCGTGATGCAAAGTCACAAAATCACCAATTTGAGCCGTCCCATTGAACCTGTTTTTTTCTCAACACCGATTGAATTCAACCCACAGTGTAACCTGGAGCATGCCAAAAAGATTATGCAGGAGATCCTCCTGGCCCACCCGGATACTGTAGGTAACATTGAGTCTAAGCTAACCTGTCTCAAGAACTACTATGGCTGGGAAAATGAATTCGCCCAAAAAAAGGAAAATGGAATACAGCGACTCTTAGCTGAATATGCCGTCAACAACAAATTAGAAGAGGTTGAAGATGCCTTAAACGCTATGATGATCACGTTACAGTTTGTGGAACAAGGCGGACTAACCCAGGAAGAAATTGACACGGTACAAACTGAGTATGATGACATTCTAAAACTGATGGGTCTTACGGTCGTTAAACAAACAACGCGTAAACAGTCATTTCTTAATTTGCAGCATATTCAGCCTAAGTTTGTAATCAGAGAAACGAAAGACCCTGACTCCTTGATCCATCTAGTGCGCAAGTGGTATCGCATTTGGCTGGGCGACCCGAACATGGCTGATGAGGATGAATATGTATTGCTGGAAATTTGGGAACGCAAAATTGAGCTGCTAAAACGGCGCACACGTAAGCTCCATCAAAAGATTCTAAATCCACTTCAAGAAGAAACTCGATTAGATGATTATGTCAAAGAGCTAGTCCGATGGTTACGAGATCGCTTTAAACAAGCTCGTAGCTCATGGCATGAACCAGAGGTGCGCATGGAACGTGTGGTGAAGGATGAAGGACATACCTATATCCGATTTACCCTAAACTATTACGTTGATGATATCCGTCTAGAAGATGGGGAGCGAGGTACTCGTGTTAACAGCGATATCCATCGCGAGATTATGCATCATCTAAAAGATGATTGTCGTGGCCAGGCTTAATAGTCCCCGACATATAGTCCCTAACATAGAGAAGAAGCACAAATAGCCAAGATTATAAGGAACTCATCAGCTTATTTTCTTCTTCGGGGGTGATCCCATAGTCCTCTCGACTCTGCTGAATTACCTTTTTATCCTCTAACGACAGTGCCTCATCCGGTGCATCTAAGGATAGATCTTGAACTGAGTCTAGGGATTTTCGATCACCGGCCACAGCCAGCAAATCTGCACCTAATCCCTGAGCTGGGCGTCTGCGATCGCCAAAAACTTTCGCCAGCACCAGGCGATACCCCTCCAGGCGCAGCCAATCTTCTCGACTTTGCTGACGATCGGGATTTAGCAAGTCCGGATCATCAATGCCAACATCTGCTAAACAAGCACCATGCTCCTCATCAGTGATTTCTAGTTCCCGTCGCATATTTTGGAGTAGATCCAAACTAGTGACTGAGGTCATTGCACCCTCTTCTAGACTTTCCTGCAAAATAGCCCGATACGCCTGCAATCGTTTGTCATGGGTAAAGCCAGGTAAGACTTTTGCCAGCACATATACTTCATCCGCGCTCAGGTCATCCAGAGCACGCCCTTCTAAAAACTTACCCACATCTAGATTGAGCTTGCGTAACTGTTTCCGTAATCGACTGGCTAGCCCCTCACGCTGATATAAAGCCGGTGTCCGTGGCCATGTACGATACAGCCATAAACCACTAGAAATAGCAATGACTGACGTGAACAGATACTGACCAGGAATCGGCAACAAGCGTAAATTAGGCCTCGCCCCAAACATAAAAAATACGTTGAAAACCAAAAATGTGTAGAACGTAAACATCTTGTGCCGAATGAGTTCTATACTCGTTGGCCGCTTCCGTTTCAGAAAATAGGCCTTTAAACGTTTCTCTAATTGATCACCAATCCAGTAACTACCTAAACCAAAGCTCCCTAATGCCAGGGGTACAGCTATTAACTTAGGAATGGGAATTGCGTGACCCGCAATATAAAATCCTGGATTGAGAAGTGTGGCTAGTTGCTGCTCTTCATGGGTCCACACACCAGAAAAGTAATAATCCCAAGTTCCAGCATAGAGATAGTAGTAGACATAGAAGCCAACAGTAAGGCCGAAATAACCGTAGTATAGCCAGCGTTGATCTGGACGGGTAATTAATTCCCAATACGAACGTTCAGAATCAATATCAATACAAGGCACTTGGCAGGCCACACAGGCCGGTTTATCCTTACCCTCTTGAGTAACCGTGCGACACATCGACTGGGTAATCTTTTGACGATCATCAACGTGGGCAGCGCTATTCAACAATCCTCTTGGCTCACTGTAAATCTTTTGAACTGGAGCCATTGGACAAAAATACTGACACCATGCTTTGCCTCCAAATAAGTAGCCTACGTAAATTGAGGCAATAATGGTTGCTACGAGAAATATGCCAAGGGCAAGGCGATCAGAATTGACAAACAAAATACGGGTACATAAACCCAGATAAAATAATCCAAATTGTAGGGCAAGATAATTTTTCGACAACCAGGAATTCTTAGCCACCTTGACCAATTCTTTACGGGTTTTACCTGTTTTTGCATTTACTCGGATCCGATACCGCTGTAATCCTAGGGCACGCGGAATCTGTGAGAGAAAGCTAAGGGGACAAATCCGTCGCCAGAACTCATGGCCAAGTATAAACAGAATAAAAATACCTGCAGGCACAACAGCTGCCCAAAATACTCTTGCGCCAATAGGATAGGGCTGTTCTACTAAACAGTCCCCTTGCACCTTGACACAGACAGTTGGATCAAGACGAATTGGACTAATGGTATTAGCTGGGTCAGTCAACCACGACGTTAGAGGATCATAAAAGAGAGAAAAGATAATCAATAACCAGCCGATGGTGAGCATCCACCGAATGCGGTGCATTTGTTGCTCAGATGTGCGATTAAGCATGATTTGAGTAGATGACCCCCGCTAGGTACTTTTTCTATGACTATTAAAGTTGTCCCCAATTTTGAATTTTCTTCGGCCATTCAACACCAGGCCCAAAATTTCGGGAACAGGATGAAGATTTTTTATGCTAAACCACGTCCAAACTAAAACCTTGAGTTTTCTCTGCGGAAAACCCTCGGTTATGACCTTGAACAAGGTTTATAACCATTGCCTAAATAGTTCTACAAGAACAATATTATCTACTAAACATAAAGGCAAAGGCATTGATTATTATTTATCACGCTTTATTTCTGCTCTAGCAATTAATCGCAAAAATTAATGATTGATTCCAGGTACATTGAATATCGTTGTCCCTGATTACAATATTGATTACTCTCCTGTAGCAACTGGTCCTCATAGCTACAGGTACAAAGGATATCCAAAATCTATTAAGGAGGCGATAGGACAGGCAAAACCTATGCAATTACTTTAATAAAAGAGATATTGTTCATTTATAGCCGATTACTGAACAATACACCCCTATCACCTCTTGGACTTATCCAAAAATATGATTCGAAGCCCTATTGTGTCTTAAGTAGAAAGAGTTAAAGAGTATTCTTTAGCCTAACTCCACAATCATCCCAGGCATCAGGCGCTTCAGATTTACCAAAGACTTTGCCTGCCAGGGAATCGTGTCAGAGCCCCTGATCGTCATAGCAACTTTAGCTGATCTACGAACTTTGATAACAAACTTCGAAATAACGTTAATGCCAGAACTATTCAGAAATTTAAGCTCCCGCAGATCCAGCGTCAGTTGGCTGGGTTCCTGGCTCGTCGCATCTTCTAGACACTGCTCTAACAAGTTTGCAATTGGTGGATACTCCCCCATGCCCATCAGAGCTAGTTCGCCTTTGAAAGTTACGGTTGAAATCGCTTGCTCATAGACAACCTCATACTCCTTACCCTTTATTTCCATGTTCGCTCTCCAAAACTTTGCCCTTGGGGTAGATATCCAGCCTATCAATCATAGCTGAGCAATTGAGCCGTAGCAGCAAACGGCTCACAGCTTCTTATAACCAGTTACCCACCAAAACGTAGGGAGCCCAGAAAAAGGGATGCTGTCGAAAGCGAGGAATTTCTAAAATTGAGAGCTGAGCACGACGTAATGCCTCTGCTTTGGTCACTTCACCAGAAATCAGCTCATCATAAAACCGGCTAATCAGCAAAGCGGTTGCTTCGTCACTGACTTGCCATAAAGACCCTAAGGTACTCCTTGCACCGGAACGGACTGCAGTACCGGCTAATCCTAATGCTGCCTGCTGATCACCAATAGCAGTCTCACAGGCACTCAGCACCAGTAGCTCCACGACATCAGATGATGTTGTTTGGTCTAAGCCAGTGGTCAGCAAGAGATCCCGAAGTTGATGCACACTCAGTCGGTCATTCCAGGTCAATATAAAGGTTTCATCAAAATTGGAGCTAAACTGACCATGGGTAGCTAAGTGGATCACCGGTGCATTGGCTGTCCGAATGGCCTTAGCAAAGGTGTCACGGGTGAAGTCTTGATTGAGCAAGGTCCTTTGGGCAGAGAGCTTGGCTTCAACTTCGGCAATTTCAGGGGCCACGTTAGGCAGTGAAGGAAATCCCTGACGTGCTTCTGTCAAACCAGCGGCGAGTACTCCCAAATTCTGAGGCTTAATTGGGGTGGGCTCTAGCAGTTGCAGTCCTGGAGGCAAGGCAATGGCATAGCGTTCCATCAAGTACCGTTGACCATCGTAGAGTGCCGCCATGGGTACATTTCGCAAGACCCCATCAGAGACAAATACCAGGGTATTGACATCGCTATTTTCTAAATCTGTGCTCAAGGGCTGCACCAGCCAATCATATACCTGTTGAGAAAGCTCCAAATAGCGCTGACTGGTCCTTTGAACCAGGGCTTGTCGTAGGTCTAACACGGTCGCCTCTAATTGGGACTCAGAGACAGTGCTGCTGTAATGGCGAAGAGATTGACCAGGTAAGCGCACAATTATATCCAGTCGCTCCGGCAAAATAATTGGATAGACAACGGCTGCCTGTTGATCTATTTGATCAATCAGCACTGGGTTAGCCGATAGACAAGCTTCCCTAAAGAAATTATCGAGTTCTGCCAGCTGTAGAGACTCCATTACAGTCCTTGCCTTTTCAAGGTTTTCAGGTAGGACTGTTGTGTCCACCAGCAGTAGGCTAACGAGTTCACGATGGATCGGTTCCACACCAGTTTGAAAAGCCGTTTGCACCTCAGGGTTGATCGAGACCAGGTCGCTACGCAGCAGTTGTAGGGTTTTGATCGATTCACTATAGGCCTTAACGGCTTTAGTGTAGTTGGGGTTTTGGGGATGTTTGGAACTGCTTTGAGGAATATTTGCCTTGAAAATCCGCCCTAGTTGCCACTGCCAACGGTAGGAAATTTCTGGGGCATCCAGGCTTTGGGAAATCAGCAGCGCCTTTTGGGTAAAAACTTCGGCCTCTTGCCACTGTTGCGCCTGTTCATATAGATGCCCTAAACTACCCAGGACATAGGACTCTGAGCGTAAATCTCCCAGTGCTTGAGCATCCTTTTGAGCCAGCTGTAGCAATTGGATAATATCTGCTTGAGCATTGGCTGACGGTGTTTGCCTGGGTACTTCTAATGCAGGTGCTGTCTGGGGAACACTCCCATTCTCTCCTAAAAACTGTTCGACCAGACTGAGATTATCACGGGTATAAGTATCAGCATCAATAGCTGTTGCTGGTCCACGAACTGTTGTGGCAGATGAGCGTCCTCCTAAAAACTGTTCGACCAAATTGAGATTGTTACGGGTGTAGGTTGATGCATCTGGGATAGTCCTACTTTCGAACCCGTTATCGGGTGCTAAAGGAGTCTCTTTGATAGAGTCGATGGAGCGATCAATAAACAAATCAACCAAATCGAGATTATCGCGGGTATAGGTACTGGGCACGGTTGTTGAGTGGGGTGCTCCCAAGTATCTTGGAACTTTTTCTAAGCGAGCATTACGTTGGCTAATTTTGAGACGACTCTCTGCCAAGTTGATTTTGGCATAGACAACGGCCTGGCTGGAGGGCAACCCTTCTAGTGATGGCTGAATTTGTCGCGCCAGTGATTCTGCTCGCTGCCATTGTTGGGTATTGATCAAAACCGCCAGTTCACTCAGCTGGGCCTGAATGGTAGTAATGGGTTCTGCCGATTGGTTAACAGCCTGTTGATAGTATTGCTGGGCAGTTTCTAACTGTCCTCGGGCTTCAACCGTATTCCCCAAGCTCACCTGAATGGTTACGATCAATTGCGATAGGCCCAATTGTTGGGCCATCCTTAAACTGGTTTGTAATGCTGTCTCAGCCTGTTCCAGATCGCCAGCCACACGCAAAGCTTCACCCAACATCTGCAGTCCTGTTGCCTTAATTTCGGAATCGGGCTGGTCAGCGAGGGCCTCTGTCAAATCACTCAGGGTGACAATGGCACGTCGATAGTGCCCCATAGCCTGTAATGCTTGGGCCTGGGTCAGTATGGAACGCAGCCTTCGATCTTCATCGCCCAGTTGGTCGTAAATCTCAGTGGCCGATTGCCATGCTTGTAAAGCGTCTAATGCCTTACCCTGACTGAGATACAAATGGCCCTGTATATCTAGAATCCTGGCCAAGATTGGTGAGCGCTCCGCTGCTGGTAGCTGATCAATGACCTCTAACCCCCTGGAAATCGTCTGTCTGGCCTCGGACCAACGCCCCAACTGTTGATAAACAAAGGCTAGATTCCTTAGGGCCAGGGCTTGATTGAGATTGTCACCATTATTTTGGTAAAGCTCAACCGCTTGTTGGAGTTGTGCAATTGCCTCGCTGTAGGCACCAGCTTCAAACAGGTCGCGACTTTGTTGTGAGTTTGCATGCAGCTGCTCCTTTGGTCCTCGAAAATCTGCCCTGACCAATCCTGCTGGCAAAAATACAGCACATAGCAACGCTGTCATAAATCCTAAAAGTAGACGCCGCCAACGGTGCTGCCAGGGGGCTAAAAATAATCGCTTCAGGGGCCGAAAACTCAGTGAAACCATGGCATTAAACCCAGCGTGAATCTAGCAACAATAGTCAAGAACAACGGTTAAAAAAGGCGATAGTTAATGGCAAAGTAAAGGCCGTTTTCTTGCAAAGACGATGTTCGTTTATCAATGTCCACCAGGGGAATCCCCCAGTCCAGACGAGCCGTTAGGCGATCCCCCTGTTGCCACAGTAGACCTACACCAGTTGAGACCAATACGTTGGGATCTGGGTTAGTGCCATTATGATTCCAACCACCTCCCATATCTACAAAGGGTGCAAGCTGAAGCAGTCCATTAATCTCACGGGCACGGAACACTGGCAGACGCACTTCCCCTGACAGAGAAAATCCATTATCAGTTAGCAAAACATTTTGGCGATACCCCCGCACTGTTTGCTGTCCACCAAGACCAAATTCTTCTAGCGGCAGCAGATCATCACCACTCAGTTGTAGCCCGCCCTTGAGCAACAGCAGAGTTTCCGGAGCCAATAGCTTTACCCACTGGGCCTGCCCACGCCAGGCAAAAAACTGACTGTCGGGAGCATTGTCATTAATAGTGGCCTCTAATAGATCCAGCCCCAGACTAAATTCAGAAAACAGCGCTAGCACTTCACGATTGCCCGTTTGGGTCCATTCCTGAGAAAAACGCAAAGCTGACAGTCGGGTTCGCCCGTCCGCATCGGCCCCAGGGGAAGGAAAGCCGACAGACTCACCAATTACGTCACTCAAAAAATCTGTCTTGCTGCGCTGGTGTGTCAGCCTCAGTCCTAACGCCAATTCCTCGTTGGGAGTCTGTACCAGCGGTTGACGAAAAGATACCCCATAGGTTTGTGATTCTGATTGAATATCTAGGACCGTAAACGGGTCTTCTATCACTGAGCTATCGGACAAGCTTGTTTGCCAGCCGATGGTGCCGTTGCGAGCATTGACGGGAAATGTATAGTCCAGTTTGACTTCATCACTACCGCTAGTGTTGAGGTACTCCAGCTCAATGCGATCGCCCTGGCCCAGCAAATTACCTTCAGTTAGGGCAATTCCCCGTCGCCAGCTGCCGACACTGGGAGAACGATTGTTGTCTGTGCGTAGCTCGACGTCAAATGTATCCGCTACTGTCACCTCTACATCTAAAATACTTGTGCCCGGCTCAGTCCCCGTTGCTAGTTCAGCCGTAATGTTCTGAATTAGAGGATCGAGCTGTAGTAGCCGTAGCCCGTCTAACAGACGTTCTGAATTCAACGGTGTAGACCCAGCCAAAGCTAACCGACTACGAACATAGTTGGGGGATAATCTCCCAACTATGTCGACATTGATATCTGTTAGTTGACCTTCCAGCACTTGAATTTGCAAAATGCCATCGGTCAACGTTTGGGGTGGAATGTAAGCACCGGAATTGACATACCCCTGATCTACATAGCGCTGCGTAATGGCTGAACGCACCTCAAACAACTCAGCTGGGGTGAGAGGACGATTGAGATAAGGGGCTGTAATCGTTGCTAAGTCTGACTCACTAAAGACTGTACTGCCTATAACCTCAAAAGTACTGATCACAATGCTTTCTGGCACTGTACCTGGGAGAGCAGGGGATGGTGCGACATCAATCGGAATGTCAAGTATCCGCTCGGCTGGCAATGGCTGTATATCAATCGATTCTGGAAACTCACTCTGGGCATATCGGGTTTGGGCCAGTACTGACTCAGCAATCAAACCACCACAGACACCACACATCCAGATAGATAGGCAAAACCGTAGACAATGAAAAATAGGAACACGCAGCAGGGTCATTTTATAGTATTGCTTTTACCTAGAGTCTTTATAAATAAAGTTGGCATTGCTGCTCCTCGGGATGGATTGAATATGGATACTGTTGAATAGCAATGGTGCTAGACTGGCTCATCCCCTCAGCGATCGCAAAAAGTTGAGATAGGACAGTATGCGGTCTTAACACGTGACAGGTGCTAATTTTACCGCGAAGACTTTTTTTGAGGGACATCTTGAATCATCTCTTTGCAAGCTTTACCTTTTGATACACTCTTTTGATATTGCGCTTTTGATAAATGTATCGATATTGGGCGGTGATATAGTACTTCTAGTCATGATGGCTGCTTGATCCATGACTTAAATTACGGCAGCTTCATCGCCAATGGAGTCAGAGACTAATAACCTCAAATTACAGCTGAAAGTTTTACGACACCAATTGCTGAAAATACAGCAAGAAAAAGCAGATCTCGAAGTGATGCTGGAAAATGCTAGTGAGCATTCCGATAATCAGCTGCTAGAAGTCAAGCAAGAAAAAGCAGATCTCGAAGTAATGCTGGAAAATGTGAGTGAGCATGCTGATTTGATTCTAGCTGAGGTTTATGAAGACAAACAGGATTTAGAACTGATTTTAGAAACGTCAACAGTTCATGCTGAGACCGTTGAGTCTGATTTATACCGACGAGCTATCATCGCTAAACAGCAGATTACAGAACAGTTTCAGCTAATTGCAGAATCCTCGCCCGTTGGCTTAAGCATTGGTTGCATTGCAACGAGTAAATTTCTATATGCCAATGCTAAAACCTGTGAAATTCTAGGAATTTCCTTTGAAGAGATTCTCAGTCGAAAAACAACAGACTTTTATGTAAATCGAGCCGATCGTGAGCAAATCATTGCAGCATTACTGAATCAACAGACTTTCGAAGGAGAAATAGCGTGTGTGCGGGCACAGGGTGAGCACTTTTGGGCGATGGTTTCACTATGTCCGTTTATTTTTAAAGATGAGCCAGCCATTCTCATGGCAATGCAAGATGTGACTGCTCAAAAGCAAGCAGAAGAAGCACTGAAGCTGGCAGAAGAACGGTATCGCAGTATTTTCGAGAATGCTTTAGAGGGCATTTTTCAAACAACATCCACAGGGGACTATATTCGAGTCAATCCGTCCATGGCCCGGATATATGGATATAAATCACCGGTCGAAATGATCCGTCAGGTGCCTTCGATCTGGGCAAAACGCTTTGTTGACCCACAGATACAGATAACCTATGAAAAAACGCTTAGAATCAAGGGCCAGTTAAAAGAATTTGAATACCAGTGCTATTGCCAGGATGGTCGGACAATCTGGATTGAAGAAAATAGTCGAGTGGTAAAAGATAGCCTTGGACAAGTTTTGTACTATGAAGGCATTGTTCAGGAGATTACTGAACGGAAACAGGCGGAAGACGCTTTAAAGCAACAGATCAAAAAGCTGCAAATCGAGATTGACCAAACCAAACGACGCCGAGAAGTTAAAAAGATTGCTCAGACTGATTACTTTCAGTATTTAATGGCAGAGGCTGATAACCTTCGTTTTTCTGAGGAAGATTGTTAAGAGATCGCCGTAATCGCCCAGGATATTTATAAGTTATGGTAGTTTTTCTACACGCACTATCCTAATTTTAAAATTAATAAAATGGCTAAGGTTGTAGCAATTCACTCCTACCGAGGAGGTACTGGTAAATCCAATACAACTGCAAATTTAGCAGCTGTGATCGCAAGCACCGGACACCGAGTTGCTGTCATTGATACTGATATACAGTCACCTGGTATTCATATCTTGTTTGGCCTTGAACCAGACACGATGAACCAGACCTTAAATAACTATCTCTGGGGAGATTGCACCATCGTCGAAGCCGCCCATGATATCACCCCCCCTGAGGTTAAACAAAATCAAGGAGAAATTTTTCTAGTCCCATCCAGTAGTGAGCTAGCAGACATTACGCGAGTATTGCAGGAAGGATATGATGTTAAGCTGCTACGGGATGGCTTTCGAGATCTGGTTAAAGAGCTAAATCTAGACTATATCTTCATTGATACCCATCCTGGACTCAATGAAGAAACACTGCTGGCGATAGCAGTCTCTAACATTTTGGTCATTGTTTTGCGACCTGACAAACAAGACTTTCAAGGTACAGCAGTGATGGTCGATCTCTCTCGGAAGTTAAAGGTACCGAAGATGTTGATGGTGATCAACCGAGTGCTACAAAACACTGATTTTCCTGCACTATCACAGCAAATCGCCGAGACCTATGAAACTGATGTGGCGGGTCTCTTTCCTAACTGTGATGAAATGATGGAGTTGGCTAGTAGCGATCTGTTCTATTTACGTTTTCCCGAGCATCCATTATCTAATCTCTTCAAACAGGTTGCTGACCAGGTGATGGCCTAGGGTACGCTTATGAGGCAATATCAAAGGACCTCAGCACTGGCCCCACATTTTGTAATGCTTTGCTCGGTGCAATGTCACACCGAGATTGCGGAAACACAAGCTAGTTATGCTTGACCAAATCATCTGGGTGGGTGGGTTTATGGCCTTTAACTCCATCAGCGTGGTGTTGAATTCGCTACTCCTACGTTGGCAATTGAGGTAAAGGGATTGATTTTTGATAGCGTGTGGTGCGCCTTTAGCTTACTCATTAGCCAGATATCCCTAATGCTTGCGCGAAGCTTGCTTAAGCCAAAAGAGAATTAGCCAATCAACGATGCGATCGCTTAACACGCCCTGCAAAAATTTCAAAACCTTGGCATCGACTGTAGTGCAGTAAACGGTTTTGGGGCGTTTGGCGATGGCTGCTGCCACCATAGCTTTTACCGTACTGTCTACTCCAGGAGCCTTGGCATAACTCGTGGCCATAGAATGCCTGAAGTCATCAACTAAAGGCAAATAATCAGCGGGATGCTCAACGTGATCCAGTAAGTCAAACGCAACACGATCAAACCCTGTTTTAACTATTCCAGGCTCAATAATAATCACCTCAATCCCAAGATCTCTAACCTCCTGGCGTAATGCCCTGGCAATACCAGTTATGGCATGTTTAGTTGACGCATACCAGCCTGTGCACGCTATCGAGAGATGACTGGCGAGGGAAGCGGTGAAAATAATTCGACCACTTTTCTGCTGACGCATAGCGGGGAGCACAGCCTTGAGGACCCTTGCCACACCAAAAACATTAACGTCGTACTGGTTTTGGATTTCTTCTATAGCGATACTTTCTATTGTTCCATAAGCCCCATAACCAGCGTTCACAAAAACAACATCGATACGCCCTTGCTCCGCAAGTATCTGTTCTACACTTGCTATGATCGAGGCATTATCTGTCACATCCAACCCTAAGAGATGTGCCTTCTGTATAAGCAGATCTTGCATTTTCTCAACACTTCGAGAGGTGGCATAGACAATGCAACCCAGTTCTAACAGCATCTCTGCGGTTGCTTTTCCAAATCCTGACGAGGCCCCAACCATCAGCACTACTTTGGACTTGATTGACACTGCTACTAACTCTCCTTAGAAATCAGCTCAAATACTGATAGGCATGACGCATACACTGGATACTCATTTGGAAAACATTACCTAATTCACGGATAAACTCCAATAGTCTTGCCTCATCCTCTGAATCAAAAGGCATGTCACCTATTTTGTTGATGATCTCGATAACGGCAATCACTTCACCTGTTTGGAAACCAAAAACTGGTAGGGCCAATATATTTCGAGTAATAAAGCCAGCATCTTTATCAATTTGTGGATTAAAGCGATGGTCATCATAGGGGGATGGAATATTGAGGACTTCTCCTGTGATTGCAACATATCCCGCGATCCCAGTATCAAGCGGCATCTCAATTGCAAAAAGATTATTATCTTCATCTATGGCGGTATTGGTACGCAAGACCTGGTTCGAGAGATCCACTAAGAAAACGGCAACTCTCTCTACTCGAAGGGTTTGACCAATCTTGAGGAAAATAACCTGCAGCAGAACTTGAAGCTTTTGCTTTAACACTGATTTGTCAGGAGATACAGCAGAGTCTAAAAAAGATTGAAGTTCCTGGTTAAGTTGATCTAGAAAAGCAATAAATTTATCTGTGGATAGAGAGTCTACTTGTCGCCTTAATTCATGGGCGTTTTGAATCAACGATTGATGCCGAGAAACATTGGTTTCTCGCGCATATAAAATACTGGTTTCCAGAACATTTCCTAGAAATTGGGTTAACTCATAAAACCTGGTCTCATCTGCCTGGTCAAAGGCTGCATCACCAATTTTGTTGAGGGCCTGGATAACGGCACACACTTCACGACTAGAGTTAAAAATCGGCATACAAAGGATACTTCTTGTCCTAAACCCAGTATCCCTATCAACTTGAGGATTAAATCTAGAATCGTTATAGGGGTTAGGAATATTTAGACTTTCTCCCGTCGTAGCAACATGACCGGCAATACCAGCATTTAAGGGAATTTCAATATTAATCGGTTCTCCAGAGGCACTGCGTGCGCTTTGCGACCAAAGCTTATACCGATCTCTATCTACCACGAAAAAAGTTACTTGTTGGGCAGCTATCAGCTGAGAAATTTTAATAGAGACCGCCTGTATAATCAAGTTTAGTTTTTGATTGACAGAACGGTTTTTGAGCAGGTTCATCGTACTTAGAATCTGCTCGAATTCTTTATTAAGCTGCTTCAAGAATATGGAAAATTGCTCAATTGATAATGGATCAATCAATGTTCTAATTTGACTGGTTTCCATTTGAAAAATTTCCGACATCAAGTTATTGATGTTCAGCAATAATTCACCCTTGGCCTGGGATAAACGACCATCTTCTAAACTAATAATTCGATCAGCAATATCAAGAATTCGATTATCGTGGGTCACTAACACAATGGTGCAGCCTTGCTGTTTGGTGAGCTGCTGCATCAGCTCAACGACATCACGTCCACTGCTTTTATCTAAGGACGCAGTAGGTTCATCCGCTAGTAGAATTTTGGGTTGATTGACTAGGGCACGGGCAATGGCGACACGCTGTTTTTGCCCTCCCGACATTTGGTGAGGATAGCTTGTTATCTGGGGCTTTAAGCCTACAGATTCTAGCATCGCTTCTGCCCGATTCTGGGATCGTTTTCTTGATAGGCCAGGGTTTAGCTTTAGTGCCATCTCAACATTTTGTCTGGCGGTAAAGAAGGGCACTAAATTATGGTGCTGAAAAATGTAGCCTAGCTGATGGCGCAGTTCTAGCCGTTTGCGATCGCTCGCTTTAGAAATATCTCGATTGAGAACCATTAAACAGCCTTCTTGGACTGATCGTAAACCGGCAATTAATGTAAGTAGCGTGGTTTTACCAGACCCTGAAGGCCCAGTTAGAATAACAATTTCTCCAGATTCAATGGAAAGGTTAATGTTATATAAAACCTGCTGACGTAGTGTCCGTCGACCATAGTAATGATTGAGGTTTTTAACCTCTATAATGGTTTGCTTAGTCATCGGCTCAGCACACGAAATAAAAAATTATTCAGACTAGACTCTTACCTAAAGAGATCAGCAGGATCGGCATCCTTTAGTTTTACAATTGCTACAATACTTGCTAACGCACAGGTAATAAACGTTAGCACAAGGACCAAAGCAGCTCTGCTAAAACTCATATCCATAGGCAGCCGAGTAGCGCTCTGAACTAAATTAAAGAGATAGAGACAAAAAATATATCCGGGAATATACCCCAGAACTGCCATTAACATGCTTTCTTGGAGAACTGTATTGATCAAATATTGGTTTGTATAACCAATTGCCTTAAAGGTGGCATAGACAGATAGATAATCTGAAATTTGGGTAAATAGGATTTGATAGACAATTACTCCCCCAAATATCGAACCAATGACTGCCAATGTATTAAAAATGAACCCAATGGGTGAACCCGTCGTCCAATATTTTTTCTCATTGGCAATCAGTTCTTCTTTTGTCAATACTTCTATTCCTTTTGGCAAAATACTGACTATCTCCTGTTTAATGGCTTGAGGATCTACTCCCTCTTCTAAATTAACCAGTCCTAAACTTGCTTTAGCCAGGGAAAAACCTAATAAATTTGAATAGTTAAAATCACTCGTAATCAGGATGCCATTAGCGGATAAAATGCCTCCTCCTAAGGTAAAAAGACCTGCAATGGTAATTTTTTTATCTGCTATTTCTGTTGTAAACGAGCCTCTCTCCTGAACTTCTTGAATGATAGGCCCATATCCAGGCTTAGCCAGCTGATCATAGAGCCATGTGTTAGACCGCGTTATGACATCCAGCTGCTGATTAATTTCAGGCAGATTAAATACAGGGCGCTCAGGATCAAAGGCAAAAATAGTAATTTGTTTTTGCGCTAATGTTTCTGGGTTTTTGAAGTTGGTCCAATTCATATAAAATGGGCTGGTTTCCGTGACGCCACCAATAGCGGCTACTCGATCCATCACCCGCCGAGGAAATCCCCGCGCGCTTAGCGCCCAAAAATACTCCAATTGCCCCGGTTGTATAAATAAATCAGCTCTCAGAGATTTATGAATCGTAACTGCATCCTCAAAAATGCCATCACGCAGTGCCGTGGTGGTAAACATCAGCGTGACCGAGAGCATGACACTTAACAAGCTCACAAACAGACGAGACTTCTTATGGGTGAGTTGGAGCCATGCTTCTGATGTAAAGAAATTCATTGGACCGAAGAAGTGATTTGAATGGTAACGTCGGCTTCCATATGAATGAACTGGGTCACTTTCTCACTATCAGATGGGTTAAGACGAATTTCCACTTCAAAGACCCTGGCATCAATTTCCAAGGCCGGATCATTATCAAAAACTTCTTTTTGCCCTATTTGATGAGAGATCTTTTCCACGGTGCCCTGAAGTTCATCAGATAAGGCACTCAATTTGACTATGGCAGCTTGTCCTGCCTGAATTTTGGCAATATCGGTCTCATATACTTCAGCCAGGATATACATCTCCTGGGTTTGTCCTAAATCCACAATGCCATTCTGACCCATTTGCTCACCTGGCAAAGTATGAATTTTTAGAATGCGTCCAGCTACTGGAGCTCGAATACGGGTTAGTTCCAAGTTGGAAGCAGCTGTTACAGCGGCGGCGGTAGCGGCTTTAAGTTCAGCTTGAACAACAGCTATATCCACTGGACGCACCTCCTCTAACCTTTCTAGAGTGGCACTTTCACGGCGGATCTGCTGAGTACGACTGGACTGAATATTTTCTAATTGAGCTTTTACCTCATTCAACTGGGCCTGGGCAACCTCAAACTGTTCTTGCTTGTCATCTAAGTCAGAAATACTGATGGCACCATCTTCGTAAAGAACTTGAAAACGTTGATAAGCCTTTTCCGCATTCTGCAATTCAGCCTGCATACGCTCAATCAAAGCCTTTTTCTCAATCACTTCCGCACGCAATTGAGCTTCTAAATTAGCAATCTCTGCTTCCTGGGCAGCAATATCTCCAAGTTTAGCTTCACCAGCCAAGACTTTATCCAGCCGAGCTTTGGCCACTGAAACTCTCTGTTCGGCCATAGCTAACTCTGCTTGCTGGGAATAAAACGTATCCAACAAGGCAATTATTTGACCTGCTGTTACCTCATCCCCTTCTTGAACATTCACTTCAGCAATTCGTGCACCAAACAACTGAGACGGGCCAGATAAACTGATGACGCCGCTCTTGGGGATCACACGCCCTAAAGCAACAACCGTTTCAGGTTTATTGGCATTAATTTCAGGGACTTCTGGCAATGATTGCACTGGCTCAGAAGCCTTGGGAAATAGATGCCTATGCACTGCCAATGCAATCATTGCCAGTGTAATACAAGCAATGGCTAGTTTATATCTTCGCTGCATTGTCAAGTGAATTGAACTGATTTACTGAGCAAATAACTATTCACCAACATGGAATCAGTCCAAGGGCTATGGCTGACGAGTTTAGCTGGGAAATGGCCGAGTGAAACAGAAACGCTTGCCAAGATATTTTTTACTCTTTAATATACAGTTCCTCTACTTAAGAACAGCTTGCTTATTGAACCAATCTAGGGCTGTTTTAATTTTCTTTGGCTTTTCCTTATACACCACCACAATAGGGACAAGAATCTTATCCTCTGCTGCATCACCCAACTGGTATTGGGTACGTTCTAAAACTTCCTGAACTTCATCCATTAATTTCCCGCGACCTTTTTCAAGCTTCTTGATATTCTTTTTGCTCGTCTTACCAAGATTAACAACAACAGGCATTTGAATATTTTTCATGGTTCCTAAAAATCCTGATTTTGGTTCGGTTAATGGCTAAGCATGATCAGCATCATGCAACAAGTTGCTCTAATTCAGAGTGAGAAACTAATAAACTAAATATTAATTATGGTACATGAAATAATCTCCTATGGAGAGGTAAAGCCAGGAGGGCATAGAGACAAGCGATAAAGCTCGGGATCAAAAGAGTTGACAATGTGTTTTGTACAGGTGTTCTATAGAACACCTGTACATCCAAAAGCTGGAATTTAATCGGTCTTGCTTTCTAAGATGATTGGAATATAAAATCTCCTTGCCTACATTAACAAATTCAAACGTTCTTATATAAAGAAGACTTATACATGAAAATAACGTTTTCTTTTGAGAATATAGATAGATCCTTACATTTCTAATCATTCAGCCATTTATAACTAAATGATTAAATTCGAGCAGGTAAACGACCACTTCAAAATAAATCAATTCAAATAAATTTAAAATAATTCAAATGCATCATTGTGTTTTTAAAAAAGTTTAAGAATCATGGGTAAGAATCGTAAGCGACCTCGAATTAAAGTGATCAAACCCATAAACGTTAACGGTGACAATGGTTCATCATCAACAGCTTACACAAACTTGCCCAATATCAAACGATCATCATCTTCCTATCGCGTCCAAAAGGCTGTTAGCAGAGGCATTCAATCATGGCTTTCTCAAACCGCTAAGCCCTCTAAATCTCGCTTGATCAAACGGAAAAGGCGATCTCAAAAAGTTTTAGAGACTAACTCCCTCGAACCATGGGAAAACAATAGACCCGAATCCCATAGTTCCTCGAAGGGGATTGAGGATGAGGCCCCTATTCGCTCTATGCAACGTCGCCAACAGTTAGGTATAAATCCCGATATTTATGGTAGCCCACCACCGATGATGAGCATCATGCAAATCCAGGTGAGTTTTCTGCAGGTACTGATGAGATTGGGGGTGTGGATATATGCCATCGTTAAATTTTGGACTCTCATATTTTGGGATTGGCTACAACGAAAAGATTCGGTAGAGCGCCGCGCCCAGCGGGTACGGATCATATTACAAAGCATGGGGGGGATTTTTATTAAACTTGGTCAACAAATGGCGATGCGGGTTGACCTATTGCCCTACCCTTACTGCCTTGAGCTATCTAAACTTTTAGATAAGCTACCGCCCGAAACAACAAAGCATGCCATCCAGGTGATTGAACGGGTTACCCAAAAACCTTTAGCAGACACCTTTACTCAGTTTGACCCAGAACCTATTGGCTCTGCCTCAATTGCCTGCGTTTATCAAGCTGTTTTACACAATGGCGATAAGGTGGCAGTCAAGGTACGTCGCGCCAATATTGGCAAACTTATGATGGCTGATTGGCAAGCCCTGAATTGGCTGTTAGGGATAGTGGAACTGTTAGCCATTGTTCGCCCAGGCACCACCACCTATTTAAGAGCCGATTTACGGGAGGTCATCCTGGGAGAATTAGATTTTCGCCATGAGGCCCGATACCAGGAAGTTTTTCGTAAAACGGTGAAAGAATCGAAAAATTCCTTTATCAATGCACCAAAGGTCTATTTTGAACTGCTGAGTGAAGATCTTCTAGTCACAGAATTTGCATCTGGCGTTTGGCTTTGGGAAGTTCTAGCTGCCATTGAGCAGAAGGATAAAGACGCCCTTGCCTATTTGGAAAGCATTGATATCAACCCAACAATTGTGGCCAAACGGTTAGCTTGGGCAAATTGCTGGGGTAATTTAGAAAACATTATTTTTCATGCTGATCCCCATCCAGCCAATATTGTGATTCGGCCTGGCAATAAACTAACGTTTATTGACTTTGGGGCCTGTGGGACCATGAGTGAAAAAACTCGTCGTCATAGCCAACGACTTAATTACTGTTTTATTAATAAAAATGTTCGAGGCATGGTGCAAAGTGCCATCAGTGTCTTAGAACCCTTACCTCCCATTGATGTCGATTCATTTGAGCGTGAGTTAGAGCTGATTTATTGGCAAGTTGTCTTTGCATTTGAGTCTAAACATGCAGAATGGTGGGAACGGACATCGATGACGGCCTGGTTAGGGGTGATGAAGCTGGCTGGAAAGTATCAAATTCCAGTAGCTCGCGACACGTTGAATTTGGTGAGGGCAACGTTACTGTATGACACTATCGTAATGCGGCTGGATAGCAAGATTGATTCTATCAAGTTGCTGACTAAGTATCTGAAATCCATGGGTAAACAGTCGCGAAAACGGATACGCAAACAGTCACGGAATCTATTCAATCAAGAGCAAAGCTATACGCAACTGGAAGAATGGTTCAGGTTAGCCGATACAGCCCGTAATCGATTGGAACAGTTTTTGGATTTCCCAAAATATACCTTTACCTCTTTGGTGGATAAGCTGTCTTATGCTGTTTCTAATATCATGTGGACGGTTGGATTTATTTTGATAGTGGGGGTGGTGTTTGCGATCGCAATTGCAGGCATCCAAAACATCCAGGGAGACATGCTCCTCCAGGGAGAGCTTATCAGAAAAGTTTTATCCAACCGTCTGTACCAAGGCTTTATGGTAGCAATAGCCATCATTAGTACTCGTCGTATTTGGTTTCGGGTTCGAGATCGATCCATTCGTCGTTAGTTCGTCGGTTTACAGGGGAACATGGTGAGCGTCATCATTCCCTTATAAGATCCAGATCACACCTATGGCCTCCTTTACTTAAACACCTGAATAAACCTGAATTGAAACCTGAATAAACCTGAATTTTTCGGGATGTTTTCTGTCGGGGAGTTTTCTGATAATAGATTCAACGTTGCACAGGAGCTGTGCGACTCCTAATCACTAAACCGGAGACTATCCCATGCAATCCACATCCAAACCCTGCTGCGTTAACATCTCTCCTAAGGAATTTCTAAACTTACCTAACCGACCTATTCTCATTGATGTTCGCATGGAGATAGAGTACAAGACGTTTCGAGCTCCCAATGCCAGGTTAGTGGGGATGACTGACGTTCTCTTGGGTCTACGGTCTAAAGAAAGTCGAAAAAATCGCTGGCCTCAGTGGCTACAAGATTTGACTAAAAAGAGAGATACCCCTGTTGCCATTATCTGCCTGGCTGGCCAACGTAGCTATTTAGTAGGAGAGCAACTGGCTAAAGCCGGGTTTAAGGAAGTTTATAACATCCAGGGGGGCATGATGGAATGGTGCCGTCTAGGCTTAGATGTGGAAAAGGGGGAAGCTGATGCAATCAATGCTGTCGTTGCAGCGGCATAGTTGCCCCAGCTAAGGCACCGGAATTGAATCGGCCTTGGGTAAAAAATCATTTTGACGCCAATGGGTTACATAGGTTTTGAGTAATGTTTCATCTAAGAGCGGATAGCTCAAACCACTGTTAGCCAGCCCAATAGCAGTATTTTGGGTATTAATACGGCTAAAATCTATCCCAGCTTTTTGAAGATTTAGTAGATCTTCTCGAAAATCTACCATGTAAGGATAGAGAGAATTCTCAGGACATAGTTTTAATATGGCGACCCACTGATCTAGGGGAATTTTCTTAAGGGTATACCCAAAAGAACTTAACCATTGGAACAGGTTCTCCGTGGGGATAGATTGGGGGTGAAGCAGATGGAATGTAGACCCCATAGGTTGAAGAGAAAGCTGGGCAATGGCTTGAGCTACATAGTCAACGGGTACATAGTTACTGAACACCCCTGGGAGCGCAGGCACCTGGCCTAGCTGAACGCACCCCTTAATCATGCGAGAAAACAAGTCTTCGTTATTACCTACTCCGGTTTGACTGTTCCCAGTCACAATACCTAATCGATAGATAGATGTGGGAAGACCGCGATCTCGCGCTGTTTCCACTAACTTTTCTGCCACCCACTTACTTTGCAAGTAGCCATGCTTCAGTCCCTTGGGAGATAGTAACGGATCCTCTTCTCGAATGGGCTCCTGGTCATCTGTATAGGCCGAGGCCATAAACACCCAAAGCGTGGAAACAAAGTGAACGGGCTTAACTCTATGGGTACAGGCCAGACGCAGCATTTCTACTGTACCCAACACATTAGTCGCCTTCAAGGTGGAATAGGGATAAACATGATTAACCCATGCTCCACTGTGGTAAATCACTCCGATGTTCTCGGCTAGTTGTTGAAACACCTCGGCTGACAGACCCAGCCAAGGTGCTGATAAATCCCCCACCACTGGCACAATACGCTGGTTAAACCAGGGCTGCCATAAACCAAAGGTTTCAAGTTGGCGCTTTAGCTTTTGCTGGGCAGCCGCAGCATCTTGAGCCCGGATAAGACAATAGATATCGACGGTTGTTTGCTGCAGTAGTTCAGCTAACAGGTGAGCGCCCACTAGACCAGTGGCTCCAGACAGCAAAATTGGTTCGGCATGTAACGGATCTGATACGGACAATAATGCCGGGTTCGTAGGATCGATAGCTGGCTCTAAAATGGCCTCTGCTTCTAAATCTGGTTCTGCACTATCGGTTGCTTCTACTGTCGTTCCATCACGGGCGTCATCAATAAATCGAGCTAACCCAGCAATAGTTACCCCTTCAACTAATTGCCCCAGGGGAATGTCCACCCTCAGGGTACTTTCGAGCGCTTCTTTGAGTTCGAGGGCCATCAGGGAATCGAGGCCTAAATTACCCAAAGGTTCAAGCAGAGAAACTTGGGCTGGGGGTAGCTCCATGATTTGCGCGATCGCAGTTTGAATATGGCTACTCAAAAGCTGCTGACGCTCGGCACTAGATGCTGTGTCTAGTTGAGCAAGAATACTCTGTTGGGAACGGTGCGTTCTTGGTAATTCTGCACTTACTACGAGGTCAGGTTGATCCTTAGAGAATAGCTCCTGTCGATATTGTTGAGATAATTGCCGTAATAGCTTCGGTAAAAGCTGTTGTTCAGCCGGAGAAAAAATCCCCCCCGTACTCAATTGATGGACTAGCGCGTCCAGATGGCCCGTTTGTAGAGCTTGCATCACAGGGGATAAAGCTGGGACAGACAATGGATCCGTCATGACTTGACGCTGAGGGTAGCCCTGATAAAAGCCTGCCCAATCAATGGGGACTCCACGGATATAGAGTTCGCCCAGACTGCGCAGCAGTTGTTTCCAATCCGATAATTTCTCCCGTAAACTTGCTAGCCACAGCCCGGTTCCAGGCGGTACACTGGCCCGCCCCATGCTCAAACTGGCGGCATCGTCGCTGACGCCGAGAAAAATCTCGCAGCCATTATGCAGACAGGTGTGAATCGCTTTAGAAAATTGGGCTGGTTCCAGGGCCATGCGAGTCCAATAATTCGAGGTGGTCAGGACCTGATCAACTAGCTCTCCCGTCAAAGAAGACACCACCTTTAACTGGGGAGGAGACAGAGAAATATCTGCCATTGTTGGCGTATTTTGTACTTCCGGTGTCTGGAGCTGTTGAGTATGGAATCCATAGGTCAGCTGTAGATCAATGGTGGCCACCTGTTGATCACTCAGGTGTTGGATCACGGCCTCCATCGCTGCAGGTTCTCCTGAAATTAAGTTACAGGCCCCGGCGTAAACAATGATTGACACCTCCTGGGCAACAGGTTTAATTGCTTCTGTTACTACAGCTTCATTAGCATTGACGATCACCGCTTGATGGGTGGGAGCCACTCCCTTTAATGCCTGCCCAAAGGATGCCAACAGATGTAATGTATCGTCTAGGTCAATCACCCCAGCCACATGGGCCACAGTGTATTCACCAAAACTGGCCCCCAGCAACAATGATGGTGTTATTCCCCAAGATTTCCATAGTTCATACAGGGCATATTGCAAGGTAAATATGACAGGCATGGCATAAACCATGTCCTGATCAGTTGTTGGGGCAGTTTCATTAGGAGATTTATTGGCAGAATAAAGGTAATCCAGCAGCGATCCTCCCAAGAGAGATTGCACAATGGCATCACAGCGTTGGATGGCTTCTCGAAAAACAGGTTGAGTTTGATACAGTTCATACCCTGCCCCGCGATAGGGCCATTGAAAGCCGCCAAATAGAAAGGTGATGTCCGCACTTGTGGGGCTACTGATTTGTCCCCACAACACATTGGGAACATCTTGCCCCGCGAGGAATTGGAGGATAGTCTGATGCAGTTCTTCTGCGGACTGAACGATGACGGCTAGGCGATGGGGATGGCGCGATCGCGCTCCACTATCATAAGTATTTGCCTCAAAACAAATCGCTGTTAGATCTGGTTTAGCTCCTAAATCTAACGATGTTTGTAGGCGCTTGACCGTAGCTTCAGCCTGGGTAAATAGCTCTGCTTCAGTAGCTGCAGATAAACAGAAAATTTGAAACGGAAGATAGCTAGTATCCGGAATTCTCCGCGCATGGGACATCTCTACTGAGGGGGCGCATGGCCATGCACCCCTACGATCAGACAAACTTTTATCTTGTATGTCCGTTTTTGGCTCTTGGAACCAATGGCGCTGACGCTGCCAGGGATAGGTGGGTAAGTCAACTTTTTGGTAATCAACACCGACATTAACCTGTTGCCAGTTCACCGCTGCCCCTTGCACGTAGAGCGAACCTAAATTCTGTAAAATAGAGTCCTTGTCAGATTGGCTTGGATACAAGCTGGGCAACCATATCCCTGAAGATATGCATTGTTGTCCCATCCCAATCAATAGCGGCTTAGGCCCCATTTCCAGGAATAGTGGCTCTGTTAAAGAGTGCGTCTTCCCGTTTTGAGACGGCACCTTTTCTAACGCTTGCTCAGGTCCCAGAAGATCGCTGGACTCCTGGGTTTGTTCATACAGTGTTCTAATGGCAGCCGTAAACTGAATGGGTTGGAGAAAATGATCGCTCCAATAATCAGGGGTAGCCACCTCATCTCCTACTAAAGTGCCATTAATGGTTGAAACCAGGGGAATTTGCGGGCAGGCATAGGAAATGTTCTCTGCAGCTTGCCTAAATTTCGCTAGCAACGGCGTTAATAGCGAAGACTGAACCCAATGGGGCGAAAGCGCACCCGTTTCCAAGCATTTGTATAGGATGCCCTCATCCTCCAAGGCATCACAAACGTCAGCCATTGTTGCAGTCGCACCAGACAGTACAAAATGATTCGGACTGTTATACGCCACTATCTCAACGGATGCTCCATAGGAGGCCAGCAATGTCTGACATTGGGATACAGGTGCGAGCACGGTCAGTGCCTGTCCCCGATCTGTGATGTTTGCCCACCATTGGTCCCTCTGGGCAATCAACTGTAGTCCATCCGCCAAGCTAAAAACACCCGCAACACAAGCCGCCACAAATTCTCCTAAGCCATAGCCCATCACCTGGTTAGGCTGAATACCCCAGGATTGCCAGAGCTGAGCGAGGGCATATTCAAAGGCGAATAGGGCGGTTTGGGGGAGAGGGGGAGAAGGAGAGGGAGACTGTAGGGGCTGGCCTTGTGCCTGCCCTGACTCAGAGGACAACAGATCCGGATAGAGAATCTCCAGCAGATTGTAATGTGGACGCAGAACCTCGGTACATTGGTCAAGGGCTTGCCGGAAAACAGGGTAGGTTTCATAGAGCTGCTGCCCCATTCCTGAATATTGAGCACCGTCCCCCGTAAACAAAAAGGTAATGTTGGGCCTGTGGTTCGTCTTAGGCAATTGCCACTGCTGCACCTGGGCTGACGTCTGACCCGCTTCAAGTTGTTGCAGTGCCGTCATCAGCCCTTGCCGATCGGTAACTCGAATCGCTAACCGATGGGTAAAGTGAGATCGCCCCACCTGCGAACCACAACAAATATCTGCCAATCCCTGCTCAGGATATCGTTCTAAGTGTTGCCCATACTGATTCACTAGCGTCTCTAACCCTTTTTTACTCTTAGCCGACAACGTAAGTAAATTTTTAGACTGATTTTCCGACTTCCGACTTCCGACTTCCGATTTTAGTTTTCCGACTTCCTCCACAATCACATGGGCATTTGTCCCACTAAACCCAAAGGCACTCACCCCAGCCATACGTCGGTCATCCTTAACGTCCCAGGGTGTCAGGCTTTCTGGCACCGTCACCGGCAACGTATCCCAATCAATGTGCGGGTTCGGTGTCTGGCAATGGAGGTGGGGGACAATTTGTCGATGCTGCAGTTGCAGAACCACTTTGATCACACTGGCAATACCAGCTGCAGCTTCTAGATGACCAATGTTGGTTTTGACAGAGCCGATATGCAGAAATTGAGCGGTGGTGCGATCCCGAGGGAAAATCTCCCCTAAGGCATTGACTTCAATGGAGTCTCCCAGAAGGGTGCCTGTCCCCTGCACCTCCACATAGCTAATTTGTGAATGATTGACACCACTGTTCGCCAGTGCTTGGCGGATCACCTCAACTTGGGCAGGGCCATTAGGAGCCGTTAACCCACCCCGATGGCCGTTCTGGTTAGTGGTTGAGCCCCGCAGGATAGCCTGGATGGGGTCTCCATCCGCCAGGGCATCCGAAAGCCGCTTGAGCACAATCACCCCGCAGCCTTCACCGCGAGCATAGCCATTGGCACCGGCATCAAATGTGCGGCAAGGACCACCAGGAGACACCATACCGGTTTGGGAAAGCACCTCATGGGTGTGGCTATCCAGTAAGAGATTGACCCCACCGGCCAGCGCCAGGGTACATTCTCGTTGCCGTAAACTCTGACAGGCCAGATGAACGGCAACAAGGGAAGAGGAACAGGCGGTATCAACGGCTAGACTTGGCCCCGTTAGGCCCAGCTGATAAGAAAGCCGACCAGCCGCCGTACTGAAAGCATTACCGGTCCCAGAATAGGTGTCGATGGGTTCGTCTGCCGCCAACAACTGATTGGCATAGTCCTGGCTGCTAATACCGACAAACACCCCTGTGGCACTGTTGCGCAGCTGGTGTGGCACCTGATGGGCCTGTTCCAACGCCTCCCAACTGACTTCTAGCAGCAGGCGTTGCTGCGGATCCAAATTACGAGCTTCCCGAGGCGTAATCCCAAAAAACTGGGCATCGAAGCTATCCACCTGGTCCAGCAGTCCCGCTAATGATGTCGTGGTTTCATAAGTAGCTGCCTGCCCAGGCCAACGATCTGAGGGAATTGGGCCAACGGCGTCTTGTCCCTGCTGGAGCAATTGCCAGAATTCATCAGGAGAATTAACACCACCGGGAAAACGGCAGCCCATGCCGATAATGGCGATGGGCTCAGTCTGGGCAGACTTCACCGCTTGCAGTTCAGCCCGCATTTCCCTAAGGGCAATCAAGGCTCGCTTAGTAGCGGACAAGCTAGTGGCGGACAAACCATCGGGCTGATGTTGAGGTGAAGGCGTTGAATGGTTACTACTCACGTTATTGCCCCCCTGATGATTGAGTGATACTTTCCAGTTCTTGCAACAGAATGGCTTCGGCTTCAGCTTCTGAAAGCTGGGTCACCTCTGCTCGAATCTCAGAAACATCTGTTTGCGGCGAGCGGTGGGGGGGAGTCGGGTCCGGATGGTCTGGGGGAAAGATTTTCTCGAAGAGGTAAGTTGCGATCGCATCCACCGACGGATAATCAAATAACACCGTTGCCGAGATAGATATCTGCAATTCTGACTGCAGGCGATTGCGAAACTCCACCGCCATGAGAGAATCCATCCCCATATCAAACAACGACTCCTGAGGATCAATCTGTTGCAGATCAGTGATGGCCAAGGTATATCCCACGTTTTTCTGAATAAACTGAATCAACAGCTCCTGTCTCTTAGCAATTGGACCGGTTTCTAATCGCTGGAGAAACGTGGACGACGGCTGAGATGACGGTTCTGCCGGTCGTAATCCCTCCAGGATAGGCATGGTCAGATGCCTGGGCAACTGTTCAAAGAACTGGGACCAATCTGCTGGCAAGACAGCGACTTGGGCAGTAGCGGTGGCCAACAGGTCACCCAAAACCTGCACACCGGTCGCTGGGGCAATAATTCCTAAGCCCCGCCGGTCCTGAAGGGGAAGATTTGCCGCCATACCGCTAGACCACCGGCCCCAGTTAATACTTAACCCTGGTAATCCCTGGGCCTGACGGTAATGGGCCAACCCATCCAAAAAGGCATTGGCCGCAGCATAGTTCCCCTGCCCCGGTGCCCCCAGCAAAGACGCCACCGACGAGAAACAGACAAAGAAATCCAAATCTAGATGCTTTGTGTTCTCATGCAATAACCAAGCCCCCTTCACCTTAGGAGCCAGAACCTGGGCAAACCGAGACCAGCTCATCTCCTGGAGCACACCATCATCCAACACACCGGCTGCATGAATCACCCCTCGCAGCTTTGGCAGGGGGGCAATCTGTTGAAACAGCTGCGCCACATCGGCTTGCTGAGTAATATCGACTTGTAAAGCCGACACCTGTGTACCGTTTGTTTGCAAGTCAGCGATGATTTGCTGCGCCACTGGTGACGGTTGACTACGCCCTGCTAAAACCAAGTGTTTTGCCCCCTGTCGCCCCAACCACCGGGCAACGTCTAAGCCGAGAGCACCCAGCCCCCCAGTAATCAGATAGCTGCCCTCAGATTGGATAGACACTGGCCCATCGGGGAACTGCACCACCACTTTCCCAATGTGCTGTGCCTTTTGCATAAACCGAAAGGCATCAACCACATCGTCAGCGGAAAACACGCGATGGGGTAGCGGCTTTAGATGCCCCGTGGAAAACTGTTGACTTAAGTCACACCACAAATCTTGTAGCTGTCTGGGAACAGTCTGGGCAACTTCTCCCAGATCAAACAGGAAATAGCTTACATCTGGACGATGCTGCGCAACCCGCTCCGCACTCCAGATGCCCAGCTTGCCAATCTCAACAAAGCGTCCGTTTTCAGCCAGCACCTCAAAGCCCTTATCAATAAACTCTCCTGTAAAGCTATTGAGAACAATATCCACTCCCTGTCCCTGGGTTCTCTCCTGAATCTCCGTCGCAAAATCCAGGCTGCGGGAGTTCATGACATGCTCAATGCCCTGCTGTTTTAACCAATCCAATTTAGCTGGGCTAGCCGTGGCAAAAATTTCAGCCCCCACCTGTTGAGCAATTTGGACAGCAGCCTGACCCACCCCCCCAGCTGCAGAATGGATCAGAACACGGTCCCCAGGTTGAAGTTTTGCCAGATGATGCAGGCCATAGTAGGCCGTTAGATAGGTAAGCGGGAGTGTGGCCGCTTCAGAAAAGCTCATGGCCTTGGGTTTGGCTATCACCCAGTCAGCCGTCACGGTGACATAGCGACTAAAGCCATCGGGTAGGAGAATTGCAATTACCTCATCCCCCACCTGCCAGGGAGAGATCTTGTCTTCTCCGACATCACCAACAGCTGTGACAATGCCGACACATTCAAACCCAAAGGTCAACTGTCTCGCCTGAGTAATGCCAAACTGTTCAGCATAGTAATCTTTCAACAGACCCAGCGCATTCAGCACATCCCGCAGGTTCAAACCGACGGCTTTGACTTGAATCTCAACCTCTCCAGGTTTGGGAGCACTGCGTTCGAGTGGTTGCCACGAGAGTTGATCCAGCCTGCCGTATTCATGCAACTTGAGCTGAACAGACTGATGGGTCTGATGGGCCAACGCCTTGGGATTGAACTGCCCTAACCGAGCCACGTGACGCAACCCGCGCCGGTAGGCAATTTGATTTTCTGTTGAGCCAGTTCCATGGGATTCCAGTAGCGCTTGCACCAGATCCTGTACAACTTGCTCAGCCACCGGGTCTAGATCCAGACACCGCAACGATACATCTGGATACTCCAAGGCAATCACTCGTCCCAGACCCCACAGGAGCTGATGTTGGGGCGCACAGCTAGCATACTGCTGGTCTGGCAGCATATGAGCCCCCTGGGTAATTAACCATAGGGGCGGTAATGGAGTATCTGGCCAAGTTGTTGTCATACCCTGCAGTAAATGGAGGGTCATGCCACAGGTCAACGTTTCAGCGTGATCTAAGTCTTCTAGATCTGTGGCTAGACTCCAGAGATGAAGAATTCCTAGCAGGGGCGTCTCTGTTAATGCGCAATTCTGTTTTAACGATGCCAAAACCTGGCGCAATGCTTCCGGCTGACTTGGGGCCAGCTGATACTGCCCATCATCCACCTGACAAAAATCAGAACCAGGATAAACAACCACGCATGCTTGAGCATGATGATTCAGAGCATTCTTCAGTTGTTGACCAAATTTGACATCAGGAGCCAGAACTAACCAGATCCCCTGGGTCGTTGGTGCTAATGGATCTTGGGATGACGGTAACGCCTGCCACTGCAGTTGGTGATACCATTGGTACAAATCAGGAGTTTTGAGAACAGCCTGATCGGTTACCGGTACCAGGGTGAGACCAGAGAGGTCGATTATGGCCCGACCTCGGACATTACTCACACTCAAGGTAGCTTTTCTAGAACTCGCTGCATCAGTTACTATCGAACCCGCGACCCAAGGATTCAACGTTTTCTCACCTCGTCGCCAATGAAGTTTTTCAAGGGCGATGGGTAAATAGGTGGGACCCTCCTGCAACAAGATGGGGGCAAGACTCTGCAGCGCACTATCCAATAGGGTGGGATGCATATGATAGTCCTCTGGATCATCAGATCCTTTAAAGACCAATTGACCCACAATTTGATTGGAGCCTCGCCACAATTGTTGAATGCCTTGAAATTGTGGCCCGTAGTCAATTCCTCGCTGCTGATAGGTCTGATAAAGTTGTGGCATTTCCACAGCCTCTAAACAAGCGACTTTCAATGCCTCGATATCGATGTCATTGGGAGTAGTGCTCCCGTCTAATGCAGAAAGTTGCCCCTGAACATGAAGTGTCCATTTAGGTTGTTGTTCTTCTAGTTGCAGGCTCAGAATCTGGAATTCATATCGATGAGCATTGCCTGAAACAGGATTCAGCACCGTTTGGATTGTGGTGGTTTCAGTCTCAGAGAGAATGAGCCCCTGGTGAATGGTGATATCCTCCAGGAGTAAATCGTGGTTTAGCGTTCCTTGACGTGCAAACACATGATGGCCAGCTGCGATCGCAATCTCCAAATATCCCGCAATCGGGAATAGTACCTGACCAAAGATACGATGCTCCGCTAAATACCCTGGCTCCAAAGCACTCAACTGTGCTTCAAACTGAATCTGCTGCGGCTGGGTCGCACTATAAAATCGACGTCCCAACAGGGGATGAGTCTCTGTTTTGCTAGTAGAGCTAGCCTTTGGCATGGTCGGTACCATGGAGGTTTCCACCCAATAGCGCTGGCGTTGAAAGGGATAGGTGGGCAGTGGTACTTTCTGATAGTGCTGTCCCTGAGCTACATTCTGCCAATTCACCTCAACCCCATGGGTATACAGATGTCCCAGACTCTCTAGCATCTGTTGCCAGTCATCTTGTCCAGACCTCAGCGACGGTAGCCATAGCCCTTTCTCTTCTGAAAAACTCTCTTCCGAGAGACACTGTCGCCCTATGCCCAACAAAATTGGCTTTGGCCCCATCTCCAGAAAGACGTCGCAGTCCTTGGTTAACAAGGTCTCCATCCCCTGGGCAAACCGCACTGGCTGACGTACATGGTTCACCCAATAGTCTGCAGTGGCCATCGATTCATCGGCCCATTGTCCCGTCACATTAGAAATTAAGGGCAGCGTGGGTGAATGGTAAGTAATTTGGGATGCGATCGCACCAAACTCCACCATCATTGGCTCCATCAAGGGAGAATGGAAGGCATGGGATACTCGTAATCGCTTCGTCTTAAACCCATCGGCATCCAACACCTGTTGCAGTGCCTGAATTGCGTTATCTTCTCCCGAAACCACAACACTCTTCGGCCCATTGATAGCCGCCAACGTCACCTGTTCTTCATAGGGCATCAGCCGAGCATTAATTTCTGCTTCCGACCCTAAAATCGACAGCATGGCTCCACCACTGGGAAGTTGCTGCATCAACCGGCCTCGATGGGCCACCAGCTTGAGACCATCTTCTAAGCTAAATACCCCAGCAATACAGGCGGCCACATATTCCCCAATGCTGTGACCCATCACAACACTAGGCTCAATTCCCCAAGATTGCCAGAGTTTAGCCAGGGCGTATTCGAGGACGAATAGGGCAGGTTGGGTGTAGGCCGTTTGGTCAATCTGTAGGGGCTGGCCTTGTGCCTGCCCTACCTCCGAGATATCTCGGTAGAGAATGTCTAGAATATCTAGATCCAGAGATTCCTGCAGGCTCTCATTACAGTGATCGAGAATCTCTCGGAACAGTGGCTGAGTCCCATAGAGCTGCCGCCCCATATTTACATACTGAGAACCCTGTCCCGTAAAGAGAAAAGCAATTTTAGAACGCTCGCTGGCAACACGATTCCGAGAACAGCCAACCGGAATGTCTGATTGGGAGCCTAACTGCTGAAGACGATGGGTCAGTTCTGCCAAGGTGGTGGTTGCGATCGCAACCCGATAATTAAAATGAGATCGCCCCGTATTCGACGTAAAACAAATATCCGCCAGCCCTAAGTCTGAATGCGTTTCCAGATACCGTTGATACTCCCCAACCAATGCATCTAACGCCGTCCTATTTTTCGCCGACAACGTCAACAAATGCTCCGGACGACGTGGTGATACTTTCCGCCTTCCGCCTTCCGCCTTCCGCCTTCCAACTTCCTCCAACACCACATGAACATTTGTCCCACTAAACCCAAATGAACTCACCCCTGCAATCCGAGGCTCTCCCTCCCCGTCCCAGGCCGTCAGCTGAGTGGGAATCTTCACTGCCAGGTGCTCCCAATCAAGATGGGGATTGGGGGTATCGAAATGAAGGTGGGGGACAATCTGTTGATGCTGCAGTTGCAATACCACTTTCATCAAACCAGCAATCCCCGCAGCGGCTTCCAGATGCCCCATATTGGTTTTCACCGAACCAATGATGAGGGGCTGCATGGATGAACGATCCTGTCCCAACACCCGATTGAGAGCCCGCACTTCGATGGGGTCACCTAAGGGCGTCCCAGTACCGTGGGCTTCAACATAACTCACCCGGTGTGACGGCACACCGGCATTGGCTAACGCTTGTTGAATTACAGCCTCCTGGGAAGGGCCATTAGGCACCGTCAAACCACCACTGGGGCCGTCCTGGTTAGTGGCAGACCCACGAATCACCGCCAGAATCGGATCGCCATCTGCTAGGGCATCCGCCAGACGCTTCAGCACAACCATACCACAGCCTTCTCCTCTCCCATATCCATTGGCTGCCGCATCAAAGGTTTTACAACGACCATCGGGAGCCAGCATTCCAGCCTGGGAGAAGACAATGCTATTGCGAGGAGACAACATTAAATTCACACCACCGGCCACCGCCAAATGACATTCCTGCTGCTGCAAGCTCTGACAGGCTAGATGCACAGAAATTAGGGAAGAGGAACAGGCGGTATCCACCGCCAGACTTGGCCCGGTTAGCCCCAGCTGGTAAGACAGTCGTCCCGCCGCTGCGCTCAATGAATTCCCAGTTCCGAGATAGGCATCTGGGATTTGTCCAGCCACGGAAAGCCGGTTGGCATAGTCCTGAGTACTAATGCCGACAAAAACGCCTGTCAGGCTGTTGTAAAGTTGTTCGGGCAGCTGATGGGCTCGTTCTAGCGCTTCCCAACTCACTTCCAACAACAGCCGCTGCTGAGGGTCTAAACTCTGGGCTTCCTTAGGGGCAATGCCAAAAAATTGGGCATCAAAACCATCTACCTGATCTAAGAAACCACCCTCTGTGGAAATCATTTTGCCCACAGCGTCGGGATTTGGATCATAGAATTGCTCTACTGACCAGCGTTCTGAGGGGACCTGACTGATGGCATCCCGACCTTGCTGTAGTAATTGCCAAAACTCCTCGGGAGATGTCACACCACCGGGGAAACGACACCCCATACCAATGATGGCCACTGCATTCGATTGCGATCGCGTTAGATCAGGATTACGGTCAGAAACTCCCTGACTCTTTTCATCTGTTAATTCAATCTCAGCGTCTAGCGATAAGATATCCTGTTCCAGATAATCCACCAGGGCCTCCAGAGTCGGGTAATCAAATAGCAATGTGGACGGCATCGACAAGCTTAATTCCGACTGCAAACGATTACGAAACTCCACCGCCATCAGCGAATCCATTCCCAAGTCAAATAACGACACCCGCGATTCAATCCGCTGCACATCGGTCATCCCTAATACTTGGCCCACCTGTTGTTGTACAAACTTGACTAAAATCTCCCGCCGTTCTTCCCCAGGCGTTGCTTTTAAGGTCACAAGTACCTCAGACGATTTGGAAGGAGACAATTTTGCCCCTCGGAAGTTGTCTAGCACCGGCAATGCCAGGTTCTTCGGCAGCTGAGCAAAAAACTGAGGCCAGCTCACTGGAAAAATTCCCACCTGGGCCTGCGAGGTGCCTAAGAGATTGCCTAAAACCTGTAATCCAGCACCTGGCTCAATAGCCCTTAATCCCTGCACCTGTTGACGCACCTGATGTTTGCGTTCCACATTGGCTGCCATGCCGTCCAGGGACCACCCGCCCCAATTAATACTCAGACCGGGTAATCCCTGGGCTTGACGATAGTGGACTAACGCATCTAGAAACGCATTGGCAGCAGCATAGTTTCCCTGACCGGGTGAACCCAACAGAGATGCCACTGAGGAGAAACAAATAAAGAAATCCAGGTCTAATTCCTGTGTGCCCTCATGTAACAACCAGGCCCCTTGCACTTTAGGTGCCATCACCTGGGCAAATCGAGACCAGCTCATGTCCTGCAAAATACCGTCATCCAGCACTCCAGCAGCATGGATAACACCGCGCAGTGTTGGTAAATGTGTGGCAATGTGTTGAAACAGTTGCTCCACCTTTCTCTTTTGGGTGATATCGGTTTGAATAACAGCAACCTGTGCTCCTGCGTCCTCTAATAGGGAAAGCCTGTCCTGTACAGATTGAGACGGTGTACTGCGTCCCACTAGAACGAGATGGACTGCCCCCTGCTGCGCTAGCCATTGAGCAACTTCTAATCCTAGGGCACCTAAGCCCCCCGTAATTAAATAACTGGCTTCAGCTCGAACAGCCACAGACGAGGGTTCTGACGAAGCTGAAATCTCATCGGCAAAACTCACCACCACCTTGCCAATGTGCTGGGCCTTTTGCATAAACCGAAAGGCATCCATCACCTGATTTATGGGAAAGAGCCTATGGGGTAATGGTTGGAGAGTTTTATCAACAAAGTGCTGGCTTAGCTCACGCCATAGATTTTGAATCAGGTCAGGATGGTCTTGGGCGACGTCTCCTAAATCAAAGGGATAATAACCGACATCAGGCCGCTGCCGTTGCACCTGCTCCGGACTCCAAATACCCAATTTGCCAATTTCAATAAAGCGTCCATCGTCAGCCAGGGCATCAAAACTTTTATCGATAAAGTTTCCGGTGAGACTATTCAGGACAATATCCACCCCCTGGCCTTGGGTTTTCTCGTGAATCTCCGCCGCGAAGTCAAGGTTGCGGGAGTTCATCACATGCTCAACCCCCTGCTGTTTTAACCAATCCCATTTAGGGGGACTGGCTGTCGCAAAGACTTCCGCTCCAGCCCGTTGGGCAATTTGCACAGCAGCTTGACCCACCCCACCTGCAGCAGAATGGATCAAAACTCGGTCGCCCGGTTGAATATTGGCTAAGTAGTGAAGTCCATAGTAAGCCGTCAGGAATGTTAAGGGTAATGTGGCCGCCTCAGTAAAACTGATGGCAGTTGGTTTGGGCATCACCCATTCGTTGGGAACAGTAACATAACTGCTAAAGCCATCGGGCAACAGAATGGCAATGACTTCATCCCCCACTTGCCATGGAGAAACTTTCTCTCCATCAGCATCACCCACAGCGGTAATAATCCCAGTACACTCAAAGCCAAAGGTGAGTTGGTCAGGGTGGGTAATTCCCAACGACTCGGCGTAATACTCTTGCAAAAGCCCTAGAGCATTGAGCACATCCCGCAGGTTGAGACCCACGGCTTTAACTTGAATTTCTACCTCCCCAGCCCTGGGGCGGCGGCGCTTCAGGGGTTGTAGAGAAAGATTCTCTAATAGGCCATAGGCCGAAAGCTTTAGCTGAACGGGTTGAGTGGCTGAAGATAATACGGGTGGAGAACCGTCTGGATATTGCGATCGCACCAACCTAGCCACATAACGTTTGCCCTGGCGATACGCAATTTGATTCTCCACCGTAGGCCATAACAGTTCCTGTACCAGTCGATGGGTCAAGTTCTCGGGGAGAATTTTGTAGGGGCTGTGTCTTGTGCCAGCCCTGCCACACCGATAATCATCAGCCTGGGTTTCATAAGGGGGCAAATCCACCTGACGACAGGACAAGTCAGGATATTCCAGGGTGATCACCCGACCTAGCCCCCAAAGAGGGCTTTGTTGAGGCTGCGCCACATCCGTTGCCAAAACAGGTTGTGCAGCCTGGGTCATCAACCAGATTGTGGGATTCGCTGGCCCAAACTGCTGTGAGGAGTGCTTATTTAGTGCCTGTACCAAATGCAACACACTACCACAGCCGATTTCTTGAGCAGTTTGTACAGTTTCTAAATCTAAGGGGGCCTTTAAAGCAGACTCTCCCCAGAAATGGATAACTCCCCGAATTGGACCACAGTCCTGCAGTAGCTGATCAAATGCCTCTGGTTGAGTTGGGGGAATTTGATACTGGGCCGCATCTAACTGGCGATACTCCGTCCCGGCTACAGCCCAGACACATTGCTGTGACTGTTGTTTTAAGGCAGCAGCTAATTGCTTGGCTAAGCCATCCTCATTTGCTAACAAAAGCCAGGTTCCCGCTGCTGGCTTTGGAGAGAGTTCTTGTGGTGGTTTATAGGGTTGCAACTGCCAATCAAGACGATAGCACCAGTCTTTAAAGCCAGGTTTGAAACATTTAAGTAATGCGTCTAAAGTGGTTGAGACTACTTTGAATCCTTTGATGTGAGCTAAAACGCGGCCCTGATCATTGGCCAGGATAATATCTCCCTTTAATGGCTGATTGGGCTGAACCGACGCGATCGCCCATACACTAGTCTCGGCAGTCTCGACAGATTGACTCACCCTGACCTGGTCAACGGCTGCTGGCAGATAAAGCTGCCCCGGTGCTAAGTCAGCTTCCGCCAGGGAGTTAGCATAGATCAACACCTGAGTGGCAGCATCGAGCAAGGCTGGGTGTAATTGATAGGCTGTGGCAGAGGCGTTTAATGACTGGGGCAATTCAATGCGAGCAATGGCCTGATGCTCCCCTTGCCAAATCTGTTGAACTCCCTGGAAGCTAGGGCCATAGGTAATACCTTGTTGTTGATAGGTTTGATAGTGATCGACAGCCTGAATAGCCTCAGGGCAAGCGGCCTTAATTTGTTCCAGCGTAACCTGGTCGGTTGATTCTTGATCTGCATCAGCCGTGCCAGCCCGTAACAGCCCTTCTGCATGGAGAATCCACTCAGAGTCTTGATCGTCTTCACCACTATTTTCTGTTGAGCGATGGCTAGGTAACGCTTCACTGAAGATTTGCAAGCAATAGGTTTCCAATGAATTTTCAAGGTCATCGGAAATGTCCGACGTTAGGACCGTTTGAACTGTTCTGTTGTTCCCATCGGGAAAAATTAAGCCTTGCCGAATAACCAAGTCTTCCAGAGTCCAGTGAGAGTCTTTCCTATGGGCATGGGCAGCTGCGAACGCCATTTCCACATAGCCCATCATCGGAAACAGCACCTGGTCAAACACTTGATGGTGACCCAAATAGTTAGGCGACTCTGCTGCCACAACAGATTCAAACCGAGCTTGATCATCCGCTCCGGGTAAGGGAATTTGTCGGCCCAGTAAGGGATGACCAGCCCACTGTCTGTTTGACGCTCTGACGTTCTGCTTTATCTCGTCCAGCCAATAGCGCTTTCGCTGAAAGGGATAGGTGGGAAGAATTATCTTCTGATGGCCATAGCCTTGTTCCACCCCCTGCCAATTGACCTGCCCTCCGTGCACATATATCTGACTCAAACTTTGAAAGAGCTGTTGCCAATCTGCCTGGCCAGGCCGTAAAGATGGCAGCCATACCCCCTTCTCTTCACACCGCTGTCCCATGCCCAACAAAATTGGCTTTGGACCCACCTCTAAAAAGACATCACAGTCTTTGGTCAATAAAGTGTCCATCCCCTGGGCAAATCGCACCGGCTGACGCACATGGTTCACCCAATAATCAGCAGTCGCCACTGACGCATCGGCCCAGTGACCAGTAACGTTAGAAACAAATGGCAGCGTTGGTGAGTGATAGGTGATCTGGTTTGCGATCGCCCCAAACTCCGCCATCATCGGCTCCATCAATTGAGAATGGAAGGCATGGGAAACCTGTAACCGCTTCGTCTTAAAGCCATCCGTTTCTAAGGTTTGTTGCAATGCCTGAATCGCACCATCGGTCCCAGAAACGACAATACTTCTTGGCCCATTAATGGCCGCAAATGTAACCTGACCACCATAGGCCGACAGTCGCGGACTAATCTCCGCCTCTGATGCCAGAATCGATAGCATTGCTCCACCCGCTGGCAGCTGCTGCATCAATCGACCCCGATGGGCCACCAGTTTCAGCCCATCCTCCAAGCTAAACACACCCGCTACACAGGCCGCAGCATACTCACCAATGCTGTGCCCCATAAGCACATCTGGCTGGATACCCCAGGACTGCCAGAGCTTAGCCAGGGCATATTCAATAACAAAAAGAGCCGGTTGGGTGTAGATAGTTTGATTGAGGAGAGGGTGAGCATTAGACGGTAGGGGCTGGCCTTGTGCCTGCCCTGGGTCAACCTGTAGGGGCTGGTCTTGTACCTGCCCTCCCTCAACAAGATCTGGATAGAGAATAGCAAGGATATCCCCCCCCAGATAGGGCCGCAAAATCTCATTACAATGCTCCAAAATCTCACGGAACAGTGGTTGCGTCTCATACAATTGACGCCCCATATCCACATACTGAGACCCTTGTCCCGTAAAGAGAAAAGCCACTTTGGGACGCACACCTGCACTGTGATGCCGATAAACACCCACAGGGGCTTCTTCCTGACTGTTTATCTGCTTGAGAGTTTGAGCCAATTCTGCTGATGTGGAGGTCGCGATCGCCACACGATAATTAAAATGAGATCGCCCCGTATTCGCCGTAAAACAAATATCCGCCAACTCTAATTCTGAATGACTTTCTAGATGCCGCTGATACTGCCTAATCAGATCATCTAAAGCCCCGTCACTCTTAGCCGACAATGTCAACAGATGTATCGAACGACTCTGTAATACATTCTTCTTACTTCCGCCTTCCGCCTTCCGCCTTCCGCCTTCCGCCAACACCACATGAGCATTCGTTCCACTAAACCCAAACGAATTCACCCCAGCAATCCGAGCCCCTGACTGCCCATCCCAGGCCGTCAGCTGAGTCGGAACCGTCATCGGCAAATCCGACCAATCAACATGGGGATTTGGTGTTTCGAAATGCAGATGGGGAGCTATTTGGCGATGCTGGAGCTGCAACACAATTTTGATTAATCCAGCAACGCCTGCAGCAGCTTCCAAATGACCAATGTTGGTTTTCACCGAACCAACAGCCAGGGGACTATTCGATAAACGATCTGGGCCAAACACCTGATTGAGGGCACGGATTTCAATCGGATCGCCCAGGGGTGTCCCCGTCCCATGGGCCTCTAAATAACTAACCTGATGCGCCTCAACACCGCTATTCGTAAGAGCCTGCCGCAGTAGTTTCTCCTGGGCAAGACGGTTGGGAACAGTAAGACCACTACTGGCACCATCGTGGTTAACGGCGGAACCACGAATAATTCCTAAAATCGGATCGCCTGCTGCTTGAGCCTGGGACAGAGACTTGAGGACAACTATGCCACAGCCTTCCCCTCGACCATAACCATCCGCAGTGGCATCAAAGGTTTTGCAACGACCATCGGGGGAGAGGGCTTTGATGCGAGACAGAGCAGTGGTAGTAAAGGGGGCCAGAATCAGCTGCACTCCGCCAGCCAAAGCTAGGTCACATTCTCCCTGGCGCAGGCTTTGACAGGCAAGATGAATGGCTACGAGAGAAGACGAACAGGCCGTATCCACTGCTAATGTTGGGCCTTGCAACCCCAGCACATAGGACAAGCGACCAGCAGCACAACTAAAGCTATTGCCTATGCCATCATAGGCCGTGATCTGGTCTAAATCTTGCATACCCAGCTGACTGTAGTCATTCTGGCCAATGCCGATAAAGACGCCCGTCTGACTATCTTGCAGCTGGTCAGAGGCTTGTCCCGCCCGCTCCAGGGCTTCCCAGCTTACTTCCAATAACAAGCGGTGTTGAGGATCCAGATGCTTGGCCTCGCGGGGAGAAATGCCAAAAAATTCAGGTTCAAACTGATCCACCTGGGACAACAAACTAGCACTACGGATATACATTTTGCCAGCTGCATCAGGATCAGAATCGTAGAGTGAATCAATGTTCCAGCGTTCAGTTGGAATCTCTGCAACCGTATCCACACCTTGACTCAAGAGACTCCAGAATTTCTCAGGGCTATCAGCACCACCAGGGAAGCGACATCCCATGCCCACAATGGCAATGGCATCTTCGTCAGTCTGTTTAGGAGATTCCGATGTCCCCGGAGACGGCTCTATAGCCTGTGATGCTGACGCAGAGAACTGCAAAACCTCCTGCAGCAAATGATCCGTTAGCTTATTGATAGTTGAATATTCTAATGCTAGGGTAGTAGACAGGGGCTGATTCAACTGTTGGCGCAGACGATTGATCAATTCCACCACCATAAGAGAATCCATGCCCAGTTCGGTAAATCCCCGATCATGGGAAATAGAAGCGATCTCTTCGTAGCCTAAGACTTGTGCAATGTGCCTCTGTAAGTAGTTTTGGAGAATTTCTCTGCGTTCTTGTTCTAAAGCTGCGTCCAAATGTGTCAGTAAAGAAGATTTAACAGGTTTAGAAGAATCTGCAGAAGGATCTGGATATTGGGTGAGCCAGTCGGCTAGTAGGGAACCAGGCTTGGTGCGATCGCAGCGCCAACGCTGCGTCAACTGGGGCCAATCCACCAACATCACCGCTGTTTGACCCCTGGCATCTGCATCGCTTAGAAGATCTGCTAAAGCCTGTAAACCCTGCTCAGGGCTTAGGGTATCAATCCCGGCGGTATGGGTGGAAGTAGCCACCATACCGCTTTGTTTCCATCCGCTCCAGTTAATACTCAACCCTGGTAAGCCCATACCACGGCGATGATGCACCAGAGCATCCATAAAGGCATTGGCCGCAGCATAATTACCCTGCCCCGGTGAACCGAGCAGTGCAGCCACCGACGAGAAGCAAACAAAGTAATCTAGATCTATCGCCTGGGTCAGTTGATGCAGATTCCAAGCGCCTTGAACCTTAGGGGCCATCACTGCCGTGAAGCGCTCCCAGGTGAGCTGCTGCAACACCCCGTCATCTAAAACACCAGCGCCATGGATAATGCCTCGCAGGGGCGACAAACTGGCAACAATCTGTTCCAGGATGTGAGCGACAAATGCCTCACTGGCAACATCCCCCAACAACATTAGAACGTTAACACCGGCTGCCTCTAGAGCATCAATCTGTCGCTGTTTTTCAGAGGAAGGAGGCCGACGACTGACTAACACTAAGGATGTAGCCCCAGCTGCCACTAGCCACTGAGCGACCTGCAATCCCAAAGCGCCCAATCCACCTGTAATCAGATAGGTGGCATCTTCTCGTATCACTAAGGGGCGAGACTCTGACCGGGACTGTCGCACTAGACGAGCCCCGTACGCTTGTCTCTGTCGCAGGGCGATATGATCTTCCCTATCTTCCTGCCAGATCTGTTTTAGGAGACTTTCTATTGTTGCTGAATCCCTGAATTCATTAGGCTCTAAGTCAATCAGCCCGCCCCATAGGTGGGGGTGTTCAAAGGCAATCACCCGACCCAAGCCCCACAGGGAAGATTGCCCCACAGCTAGGGTCTCTACTCTCTTATCTGATGAGGCTGGAGTCATTACAGGCTGACTGCCCTCCGTCACCAGCCACAGTTTGGGAACTGCATTTGTTGTCGCCAGAGCCTGCACCAAATTCAGCACCGTACCACAGGTATCTCTTTGGGCCTGCATCACATTAGATGACGTGAGTTCTGCTGTGGCTGGAACATCTAAACTCCAGCAATGTACCACTCGATCAATTGGCTGCTCAGCATCTGAGAGAATGGTTTGATAAAGCTGTTCAAACACCTGGGCATCTGTCGGATTCAGCTGATACTGACCGTCACCCATGGATTGAGTCGTCTCACCCTGATAAACCAACGTGTAACCATGCCCCTGTTTCTGAAGTTTCTGACCCAGCGCTTCTCCAACACCCAAACGATCGGCGAAAATTAACCAGTGACCAGGTTCAAGGGCAATCTGGGACGGAGCCTGAGGAAGCTGTTGCCACTGTACCTGGTAAAAATCAGGCTGAAACGATTCTTTTGATGCATTAGATAAGGTGGCATTTGCGGGAATTGCATCTACCCAATAGCGCTGTCTTTGGAATGGATAGGTGGGCAACGTTACCTTCTGCTGACTGTGCTCACCTGTCTGATGCAAGCCCTGCCAATCCACTGAAACCCCATGGACATAAAGATGACCCAGACTATGCAAAATCTGTTGCCAATCGTTCTGCTGAGGATGGAGCGACGGAAGCCAAATATTGTCTTCCATCAATGTCTCTGCAGGGAGACAATGTTGTCCCATCCCCAACAAAATGGGATTGGGTCCTACCTCCAAAAAGACAGAATATTTCTGGGCGAACAAACAGTCCATTCCCTGGGCAAACCGCACTGGTTGACGCACATGATCAATCCAGTACTGGGGAGTGGCGATGGTGTCATCCACCCACTGACCAGTTACGGTGGAAACCATGGTTATTTCGGGCAGGTGATAGGTGATTTGGTTTGCGATCTCACCAAATTCTTCTACCATTGGCTCCATCAACGGGGAATGAAACGCATGGGACACCGTTAACCGCTTTGTCTTAAAGCCCTCAGTGTCTAGATCTTGTTGAATCGCCTGAATCGCGCTATCCGGCCCAGAAATCACCACACTTTTTGGTCCATTGATGGCAGCAAACGTTACCTGTCCGCCATAGGGTGCCAATCGAGGCTCTATCTCTGCCTCTGATGCCAGAATGGACACCATGGCCCCACCCCCAGGCAACTGCTGCATTAACCGGCCCCGGTGGGCCACTAGCTTCAATCCATCTTCCAGGCTAAACACACCTGCAATACAGGCAGCAGCATACTCCCCAATGCTATGCCCCAGGACCATGTTGGGCTGAATCCCCCAGGACTGCCAGAGCTTGGTGAGAGCATATTCGAGGACAAAGAGGGCAGGTTGGGTGTAGGCGGTTTGGTCAATCTGTAGGGACTGGCCTTGTGCCTGCCCTGCCTCCAAGATATCCGGGTAGAGAATGTCAAGGATATCCTGATCCAGATATGCCCGCAAAATCCCATTACAGCGATCCAGAATCTCCCGAAACAGCGGCTGAATCTCATAGAGCTGTCGCCCCATATTCACATATTGAGACCCTTGCCCTGTAAATAAGAAAGCAATTTTAGATCCCTTGCTGACAACATGATTTCGGTAATAACCAACAGGAATATCTGCCTGGGTATCTAATTGTCTGAGATGATTGGCAAGGTCATGGGACGTGGAGGCTGCGATCGCCACCCGATAATTAAAGTGCGATCGCCCCGTATTCGACGTAAAACAAATATCTGCTAATGTTAACGCTGGATATTTCTCTAAATGCTGCTGATACGCTCTAATCAAATCATCTAACGCCGCTTCACTCTTCGCTGACAACGTCAACAAATGCTCCGAACAGCTTGGTCGTACATTCTGACTTCCATCTTCCGTCTTCCATCTTCCGTCTTCCTCCAATATCACATGGGCATTCGTTCCCCCAATCCCAAAGGAACTTACCCCAGCTCGCCGCTTCTCTGTGCCCTTCCAGGGACTAAGTTCTGTGTTAACAACAAAGGGCGTTTGATCAAACTGAATGCGATGATTGGCTTGTTCAAAGTGTAGGCTAGGGGGCAATTGTTGATGCTGTAGCGATAGCACTACCTTCATCACACCTGCAATTCCTGCCGCAGCCTCCAGATGACCAATATTGGTTTTAACAGAACCAATATGGCAAAACTGGTTGTTCTCAGTATCTCGTCGAAAAGCTTTGGTTAACCCTGCAATTTCAATGGGATCCCCTAGAGACGTACCTGTACCATGGGCTTCAACATAAGAAATCTCCTCAGCAGACAGTCCAGCATTATTTAAAGCCTGAGCCACCAGATTCGCTTGGGCATTGGGGTCTGGAACGGTAATGCCATTGGTTAAGCCCCCATGATTTACAGCCGATCCTTTAATCACGGCACGAATGGGATCGCCAGCGGCAATGGCGGCATGGAGGGGTTTTAGTAATATCACCCCCACCCCTTCCCCCACAGCAATACCATCAGCTCGATGATCGAACGCCTTACAACGACCATCAGGAGAATGGAGTTTCATGCGACTGCCCGCCACATAATAATCCCCTTCTAATAGGGTATTCACACCAGCGGCAAAGGCCAAATGACATTCTCCACTGCGCAGACTCTGGCAGGCCTGGTGTATTGCCACCAGCGAAGAGGAGCAGGCAGTATCAATCACCAAGGAGGGTCCCTGAAGGTTGAGAAAGAACGAAAGACGATTGGCCAGCACCGCATTATGATTGCCCACCCCCGCTGCATGATCTTCAGCCGTTAAGGTGGGAACAATGCGGGAATAATAGCCATTGCTACTGCAACCAACAAAAACACCCACAGAATTGAGAGACAGGGTTTCGGCCTGGCATCCCGCATCTTCCAAAGCTTCCCAAGCGGTCTCTAGCAATACCCGTTGCTGGGGATCCATTAAACGCGCTTCTCGGGGAGCAATGTTAAAAAACTCAGCGTCAAAGTCTTCTAAATGAGACATAAACCCACCCCAACGGGAGTAGGTTTTATCCGGGGCAGGCACAGGGTCATAAAAATCCTGCCAGTTCCAGCGGCTAGGAGGGACTTCCGTAATTGCATCCTGACCAGATTGTAACAGATGCCAAAAAGACTCTAGATCATCAGCCTGGGGAAAATGACAAGCCATGCCGATAATGGCAATATCCTCCACGGCTCTATCTATAGAAGTTTTCTTGGAAAGATTACCTTGGTTGAAGGTCCCCCTAGCCCTCTTCAATGCTGGGGAGTTAGACTCAAAGCCCCCAAAATTCGGGGTTTGGGGGCCTGAATAGCTGGCAACTTCTTTGCCAGAAATATCAATGTATTCAGGAGGATTATCTTGATTCTGATCAGGCACTTGCCCCAAGCGAATACACTCCAGTTGTTCTCGGTACTCCTGGGCCAGATGTGTAACCAGCTGAGCTAAGGTGGGATACTCAAATAGCAGGGTGGGAGGTAATGAAAGCCGAAATTTAGCATCAATCTTTTCCAACAGCTCTACTGCTTTCAGGGAATCCAGCCCCAAACTCAGCAAGCTGCGATCAAGATTGATGGCATCAGGGGCCAGGGATAGAAACTGAGCAATTTCATCCCTGACTTGAGCTTGGAACCAGCCCAATACTTCTTGGGCATCGGCTGGGGAACGCCATGGGATCGTCGATTGTTTGTGAGAGTGTTGGCTGGAGACCACGGGCATCGCAACCGCTATATTTTGCAACTCCCCTGCTAAAAACTGAGTTCGACAGGCCCGACGCTGAATCTTTCCACTGGAGGTTTTGGGAATACGCCCCGGTTTCAGTAACACCACATCGTAGAGTTGTACCTCATGGTGCAGAGGAACCGAAGATCGAATAGCCTCAACCACATCTGCGCTGTTCAGATGACGCAGATGTGTGCGCTTAACTTCTTGCACCACCACCAGGCGTTCTTGCTGATCAACTTCGATAGAGAACGCTGCTCCGCTATTAGACCGTAGTGCAGGGTGACTTTCCTCCACTGTCCGTTCAATATCCTGGGGATAGTGGTTCCGTCCACGAATAATGATCACATCCTTCAGGCGACCGGTGATAAACAGATCGCCATTATGCAAAAAACCTAAATCTCCTGTCCGGAAGAAGATGGTTTCTGTGTTGTCAGCAAGATGGGCATGAAATGCAAATTCTGAGGACTCGGAGCGACGCCAATATCCCTGGGCAACGCTACCCCCTGTGACCCAGATTTCGCCTACCTGATTATCGACACACTGCTTACAAGTTTCAGAATTGACAATCGCAACAGTTGTATCTAGCCAGGTTTGACCACATCCCACCAACTGTTTAGCATTAGGGTGAATGGGCTCTACATGAATGACCTGGTTATTGCCTAGAGCAACAGCATCGACAATACAGTGGCCAGGTTCAGAGGTTACCTCACCCCCCGAAACCATCAAGGTGGTTTCGGCCATGCCATAACATGGATAAAACGCTTTAGCCTGAAAACCAACTGAGCTAAATTTAGAGGTAAATCGTTCTAATGTTGAAAATCTCAGGGGTTCAGCACCATTGTAGGCACTTTGCCAACAACTTAAATCTAGACCATCCCGTTGTTCTGCTGTGATTCTTTGGGAACATAAATCGTAGGCAAAGTTGGGACCACCGCTGTGGGTGGCTCGATATTTGGAAATCGCCTGCAGCCAGCGCTGGGGACGTTGTAGAAAGGCTGCAGGGGGCATAATATACCCTGGAAACCCCGTGTAGAGTGGTTGTAAAATCCCGTCAATCAGACCCATATCATGGAAACTAGGCAACCAGGTAACAGAAACATCGTCTGGTGTCAGTTCAAAGGATCGTTTGATAGTCTCGCAATTATGCATCAGGTTGCCATGGGAAACCATGACGCCTTTGGGAATGCCTGTGGACCCGGAGGTGTATTGTAAAAATGCGAGGTCGGATGGATCGATTGGAATCCTCCAATTCTCATCCTGCTCAGTCTCTGCCACAAGACTATCCGTAGCCAACCAATGGAGCTGATTTAGTTCAGATGCATCTTGACACTGCCCCTGCAGACGCGGCAACAATTCAGCCGTCGTCAACGCGACCGTTGCCTGGGCATCCTTAGCAATCGCCTGTAATCTCCCCAGTTTCCGCTGATTGCGTCGGGGGGGATACGCGGGTACAGCAATCACCCCGGCATCGAGACAGCCTAAGAACCCAACAATATACGCTAGCCCTTGGGGATAGAGGAGCAGCGCTCGATCACCTACCGCACAAACCGATTGCAGCCCCAGCGCAACGACCCTAACCTGTTGCGCCAATTCTTGGTAGGTCAGGCGTCCTGACTCAATCTCTCCATCCTGCAAAAACACGTAGGCTAATTTAGTTGGTTGACTCACCGCCCTGTGGTGGAGTAACTCAACTAAATTTGAGGATTTTGACGTAACAGATTCCCTGAGTTGCATAGATTTTCAACTACAGCCCTCCATTACGGATACCAAAGATGTTTTGTGGATCTGTGGCCTCCTTTACTCCTCTCATTAACTTCATACCGGCAGGAGACAACACATCTTTCATGAAATCTTGACGAATTTTACCAATGCCATGGTGGTGAGAAATGGAACCACCGTTGTCAAGAATCACCTGACGTAAGGAATGTTCAATCTGCCAACAAACGTCCTCGGGGTGTTCCACACCCTTAGTATAAATTCCAAAAATGAAATAAAGACAAACACCTGTGTGATAAACCTGAGTAACCCGATGGGCTAAATAGGGCTTACCGGGTAAATTAAAGGCCTGGTGCTGCTCATCTAGCTTGGTTTGGACGCGATCGCAAATCAGTTGAATCTTATCCCAGGCAACCGTAGTTTCAAAGGTTTCACCAATAATGTGATACGAGGATAGAAAATCTCTTACATAGGCAATGGCAAAGGTAAACATATATCCCTGTTCACCATACTTAGACCCCGTCGCCAATCCCTTCAATTGCTTTGCCGTAGCATAAATATTGCGTTCCTGGTGATCTACCTCCTGGGCCGAGCCCTCCATCACCACGGTGGCCACAACCATTTGGGTAGGGTTAAACTTAAGCACCTTAAATAAATACAGCTGCTTTAGCCAAGTCATCCAAGTTTCAACAACACCAGAGTTTTGAGGTTTTAAAGAAAAGCCTAGCCGAAACTGTTTATTATCCATAAGGCGTAAACTAGCTGGCACTAAGCCGCTATGGGCAATGCGCTTCATAAACTCCACCCCTAAGGTGAAATTTGGAAACATGAAAGAGGCATATTTTGTGACCTCAGGCAGTGGATGAATTTTGATAACAGCCTTGGTAATCAGACCTAGATTCCCCTCACTACCAAATGGTAACTGTTGCACTGGTACCCCCATGGAAGCACGGGAAACAGACTCCATCTGTTCCACCACACCTGCTGGGGTTACCAGGGTAACCTTCTCCACAATCTGTTCGATATTGCCATAGCGGTTTTTCTTCATCCCGCTAGCATTGGTGGCAATCCAACCACCTAAAGTGGAAAGTTCTAAGCTATCGGGAGCATGGCCACATATAAAGCCAGACGCCCTCAGCTGATTCTCCAAATCTTTGCCCGTGATACCCGCCTGCACACAGGCCTTTAAATTCGCCGGGTCAATCCATTCGATCCGGCTCATCCGCTTCATATCGACAGAAACAATCATCCGAGTTTCTGATGGAGGAAGCTGCAGGGCACAGGTCACATTGGTCCCCCCACCAAACGGCACCAAACAGACGTCATGCTCCACTGCCAGCTGTACCAGGGTTTGGGCATCTTCCTCTGACTCGCAGTAGAAGACCATATCAACAGTGCGCCTTAATTGGCCATACAGAACTTTGTAAACTTCTGTTGTTGTCGTTTGACCGTGGCTGTGGAGCAAGCGGTCATGGTCTTCAAAGGCATATTGACTTGAGGGAAATGAAGCCTCTATTGCTGCACAAAAAGCTTTGTTACGATGGACGGTCCCAACAACCTTTTTAGAGACTTCGGTTAACGGTGTTTTTTCATCGATAGTGATTCCCAGTTCAGCTTCTAGAAAGGGAATAAAACCAGGCATTTTAACCCCAGTGAGACCATAGCGCTCACCAGTCATCATCACCGATCGATCATCATTGACAACTAAGGTCGTATCTTTAAAGCCCCACTGATGGCCCCATAGCTGAGAATCGCCCTTGTACTCTAATGGACTTTGGTGATGATCTGCCATGATAATTTCTGATGCTTTTTATTACTGAGCGCTTTCAATGTCAGGCAATGAATATTGCGTTACTTTTTGGGATTGATCAGCCTTTTTATAATTGTTGCACCTGATCAACAAGGTAGAAGTATATTTGACGCTTTTTTTAAGTTTATTTTGACGAATGGAGGTTCCATTGAGCATTTCTACAGACAATTACTAAAGATTCTTATCGAATCATCAAATATCGTCCACGATTGAAGAAACGGTAGTAGGGTTCATTGGCGGCCTCTAACAGCTCGCGATCGCCTTGGCCATCACCATAGGCATAGATGTAATATTGCTGTAAATCCCCTAGCAACCGCTCTAAGCGTTTAACTTTCTCAGGGCCATAGCAATTTTCTCCTGATAATTTGCCTGTCACACTGCCATCCTGATGTTCTAATCGAGTAGCCAACAGATGATCAATGGGCAGTGTTTTCATCCAGGGTTGTAAATAAATCTCCAGGGTAGCGCTGACTAAAATGATCTGATGTCCCTGGCGTTGATGCCAATGTAACCGTTCTAACGCATCAGGATCGACCAGCTTAGGTAAGTAATGGTGAGCATAGTCAGCCGCTGCTGTTTTTAAACGTTCAATGGACCAACCTTTGTAAAATTCGGTCAAAAGTATTTCTTTGATAGTTTGATTAGAACAACGCTTCATTCCATAACTGAGTACTACTGAACTATGGCGCATCAGGCCAATCACCAGTCGTCTCCAGCCATGGGTCCAGCGCAAAAAGGGCACAAAACTATCTTGAGTTGTCAGAGTCCCATCAAAATCGAAAACAGCAATCTTAGGCTTATCCCCCATCATTGTCTCCCATGTTATAAAGTCATTTGGTGCTCCAGGTCTTCTATCGATTTTTTTACCTGATTGACAATAGCCTGGTAAAGCTGACGTTTTGTTAAGGTGCCAACCTTATCTCGATAAGAGATAAGGTCAATAGGAGGGCCAAAACAGACTTGAATGGGATATTGCTGAGGAAATAATTGCCCTTTGGGCAAAGCTTTATAAGAGCCCTGAATATAGACTGGGACAATAGGAACGCCTAATTTCAATGCCATCATCCCGAACCCCAACTTTAAATCCTGTAATTGGCCTGTTAAAGAGCGTCCTCCTTCTGGAAAGATTAAGAGAATTTTCCCATGGTAGATTGCCCGTTCACACTCTCGAAAACTTTGGAGTGAGCCGCTGCAGCGATCCACTGGAATCATATTCAAGACATGCCGACAGAACCAACCTTTCAAGGGATGATCAAAGAAATAATCCTTAGCGGCCAGGCTATGTACCTTATACATATGACAACCATGGGCCGCAATAATGGCAGGTCCATCAAGGTGACTAGCATGGTTTGCAACTAATAAATATGGAGAATCTTTCGGTAAGTGTTCTGCACCTTCACAGGTAAGTTTAAAGTAATTGAAATAAATTAAACAGCCCCAAATCCAAATTTGATCTTGGAGCATTCTTTTTAGAATGTGCATGCTTATAATTAAAAATTAAGCGGTTTTGTTTGTCCATTGTGTCCAATTATTCGTGAAGTGACCCAGTATTAAACAAAAGCCTTCCTCCCTAGGTTAAGCTGAGCAAAATACGAGATATGAGTCACTAATTATCTTGAACTACCTCACAAGCCCATGTGTTTTTCTGCTACTGCTAGTTTCACTGCTGCTACTCTTCTAATACCCGCTGGTTTATATGCCTGTAAGCTGGCCATAGATATAGATCTCAGGTATCTGCCTGGAGCCCTTATCCCTTGCATATTTGGTATTCAGCAAGGGTTTGAAGGCATTGAGTGGTTAGCCATCCACGGAAACCAAGCAGACACTGTTCATCTAGCCGCTCTTGGCTATCTCGTTTTTTCCCATGGATTCTGGCCAATTTGGTTCCCGTTGACAGTGTTTGCAATAGTGCAACGACCTTGGGCTAAAAAACTACTATTAGTTGTAACACTGTTGGGTGCTTTATTTGGTATGTCTCTGTATGTCCCTTTGCTGTTATCTCCTGATATGTTTTCAGTAACAGTCATTCAAGGCTCTATCCATTATCAGACCACACTAATCTATGATCAGTTTTTTCCTCGCAATGTGTCGCGGCTAATATACTTGCTCATTGTTGCAGGGCCATTTTGGTTCTGTGATCTTACCGAAATTAGAGGTTCAAGTGGGGTCATTGCTCTAGCACTATTAGTCACCTACTGGTTTTACAACTACGCATTCATATCGGTATGGTGCTTTTTTGCTGCAATTTTATCCATTAATATTATCTTTATGCTACGTTCCATCGCTTCCAAAAAATTGCTTAAAGAAAAGTATTAACTTAACTGTTTGAGATGTTTACTTTTCCACTCGATCCACAAACCTCTGAATTATCCTGTGGTTTTCTCAAAGGCACCTCCACTGTGACAGCTAAGTATTTGGCAAGTTTGTGAATTGAGGAGTGGCGGGATGCCAAAGTCTCAGAAAGCGAAATTCCTAGCGCGGTTTGAATATGGTTCTTGACCTCCATAGCTGTTAAGGAATCCATCCCCAGTTCAATAAAATCAAGGTGGGGATTGGGGATATTAGAAGGGGCTAACCGGAGAATATACGCTACAACTTCTTGGAGGTAGGTTTCTAGAACTTTAGATCGATCACCGATTTCAACTTGCATTAACTGTTGCCAAATCTTTGCTTGCAATAGTGTCAGAGGATCTTGACTAATGATAGGCCTAAAGGGAGTTTCCACCTGATCCACAGAGTCAGTATCAATCCAGTATCGTTCTCGCTGGAAAGGATAGGTTGGTAACCTTAATTTTTTACAGAGTTGGCCATTATGGAACTGAAACCAGTCAATGGAGACTCCTTGAGCATAAAGTTGAGCGAGATTTTCCTGTAGCTGTCGCCAATCTTGATACTGTGCCTTAGAGATTCCATGCCTACCACTGCGTAAACTCGACAACCAAAGATAGTCCTCCGATAAACATTGCTGGCCCAGTCGGGTTAATAACGGCTTGGCTCCCATTTCTAGAAAAATGGTACAGCCCTGCTTGCATAGCGCTTGCATTCCTGCCATAAACTGAACTGGCTGACAGAGATGATTGGCCCAATAAGCAGGCGTTGTGATCTCGTCGCCAGCAATTTTCCCACTAATACCAGAAATCATCGGAATACTGGGTGAAGCATAGTTGATCTCTGCTGTAACCGACTCTAATTCTTGTTGCAACGGTGCCATCACCTGAGAATATAGGGCATATTTTGTCGATGACAGCTGGGTCAAGAGCCCATTATCTTCCAATGTTTGGCAGACGGTCTGAAGTGCTTGCTTGTCACCAGCAATAACCCACTGGCTCGGCGCATTATGGGCCGCAATACTTACATTTGAGGCATGGGTTGAGATTGCAGCTTCAACCTGTTCCTGGTTTCCTATCACCACCGCCATTCCACCGTCAGACTCGACTGACTGCAATAGCATTTGTCGAGCCACCAACAGACGCAGCCCCTCTTCCAAACTAAATACCCCAGCTACACAGGCCGCAACGTATTCCCCTAGCCCATGCCCGATTAAAAAGTCTGGCTGCACTCCCCAGGAGACCCAAAGTTGAGCCAGGCTATATTCTAGAGCAAACACCGCCATATCAGACAGCGAAGCGAACTGATCTTGAGCAGATTGAGGATAAAGAATATCGATCAAGGATACACCTAAATCAGCTTGCAAAAATTCATGGCACCGACTCACTGTTTGTCGAAACAGCGGCTGGCTTTCATACAACTGCTGCCCCACCCCCAGGTAAGCAGACTGTTCCCCCGGAAACAGAAAGGCAACGCTAGGGGGAATATCATCATCCCCTAACGTTGCTCTGGCATATCCGTTTGTAGATTTTTCGGAAGGTATTTCAACGGAAGCATCATTCAGCTTCTCAGCTATGTCCTCCAGGGTATCCCCAACAACTGCCAAACGATGATGAAAATGACTCCGCCCAGTATTGGCTGTAAAACAAAGATCTGCCAAGTCTACATCTGGGTTCTGCTGAATATAGACCTGGTATCGTTGCCGTAACTGATCAAGTGCCCCATCACTTTTCGCCGATAAAGCCAGCAGATACGTGGAGTTATGCTGTCCGGCAACCTGTCTTCCGCCTTCCGCCTTCCGCCTTCCGCCTTCCTCTAACACCACATGGGCATTTGTCCCCCCAAATCCAAACCCACTTACTCCGGCTAGGGCTGGATAGTCACTTTCTGGCCAGGGAGACAGTGTTTGCTGCACGTTGAGGGGAATCCGCTCAAAGCGAATATAAGGATTCGGCTTTTGAAAGTGCAAACTTGCTGGGATTTTTTGATGTTTAAGGGCTAACGCCACCTTGATCAAACTAGCCATGCCAGCAGCAGCTTCCAAGTGACCCAAATTGGTCTTGACTGAACCAAGGGCACAGTCTTTCCCTGCTTCGCGATCCTGGGAAAGAACCTTGGCCAATGCTTTTGCTTCAATCACATCTCCCAACTGAGTGCCAATGCCATGGGTTTCCACATACTGTACCCTCCCTGGAGAGACCTTCGCATCCTGGTAAGCGGCTTGTAATACGGCCTCCTGGGCCGCAGGATTTGGAGCCATCAGACCGTTACTCTGGCCATCTTGATTGATGGCACTGCCTCGGATGACGGCATAAATGGAATCGTTATTTGCGATCGCACTCGACAAGGGCTTTAAAACCACCACCCCCACTCCCTCACCGCGCACATAGCCATCAGCTCGCGCATCAAAGGCCTTACAACGACCATCGGCAGCCATAACCTTAGATTGACTAAAGGCCAGGGTCATCTCCGGGCGCAAAATCAAATTAACCCCAGCAGCCAGAGCCAGATCACAGTCTCCATACTGCAAACTCCGACAGGCTTGATGGACTGCCACCAACGAGGAAGAACAGGCCGTATCTAAGGCTAAACTAGGGCCATGCCAATCGAGATAGTAGGAAAGACGATTGGCGGCAATAGAAAAGGCAATCCCTGTGTTGTAGTAGGCATCAACCTGGCGATACTGGCAGATTAAGTATGAGTAATCTCCACTACTGATCCCGACAAACACTCCCCCCTGGCTACCCATGGTCTGCTCAGGCGAGATTCCCGCATCTTCTAAGGCTTCCCAACTGACTTCAAGCAATAGCCGCTGTTGGGGGTCCATAGTAATGGCTTCGCGAGGAGAAATTTCAAAAAACTGGCAGTCAAAGTCTTCCACATGGTCTAAAAAACCGCCTAAACAGGAAACCTCTGTACTGGATGAGTCGGAATCTAGCGCATGGAGTGACGGCATATACCAGGCTCGCTTGGAGGGAATGGGTGAAATCGCATCCTCTCCATCACATAGCAACTTCCAGTAAGCATCAGCATCATTAACGCCTGGAAAACGACAACCAATACCAATAATTGCAATAGGTTCTTTCATAAAAGACTAGAAGAAAAGGCTCCCTCAATACCTAATGCTAATCTTGTTCCTCCAACAACTTATGTAAATGTTGAGCCAGACTACTGATAGTCTTATGCTCCCAAAATATTGTGGGATCCAATTCTAGATGAAGCCTGGCTTCCAAATTCGCTGTCACATTAACCGCCGTAACAGAATCTAAACCATAGCGAAGTATCTTGTGACGAGGATTAATTTTTTCTGGGTTAATCGCTAGCGCTTGAGCCAGGTTATTGATCAAATACTCTGCAATTCCTGCCTCACTCAAATCAGCCTTAGCGGTTTGTTCAGTAACTATCTGAGCTGCTTTGTCCTCTGCATCAGCCGAACGGCTATCTATCGTGGCAAACCATTGCCCCACAACATTCAGGCTTTCCTCCAGATATTGCCTGCGGCAAGCAGAACGCTTGAGTTTTCCACTTGCTGTCTTGGGAATACTGCCTGTCTTCAGGAACAAAATGCCATGGACTTCAAGTTCATGCTGCTCTACAAAAGTGTCAAGGATAGAATCCACCAGCATATTCGCATCAAAATCCTTTAAGTGGTGACGTTCTATCTCCTGGGCCAGGATCAATCGCTCTACCCCTTCAACATCAACCGAAAAAGCAATCCCACTGTGGGGACGCAAAACAGGTGATATCCGCTCCAGTGTCAATTCCAGATCCTCCGGATGATAGTTACGACCACGCAGGATAATTAAGTCCTTGAGTCGCCCCGTGACAAAAAGTTCACCCTCCGCAATAAACCCTAAATCACCAGTACGCATAAATGGCCCTTCACCGGTATCTGCAAGATATGTCTGAAACGTTTTACTAGTTTGCTGAAAACGTTGCCAATACCCCTGAGCCACACTAGCCCCGGAGAGCCAAATTTCACCTACAGTATTTTCTGGCTGAGTTCTAGATGAATCAGGATCAACAATAACAATATTTTGACTCTGGTCACTGTAGCCACAGCTCACTAGCCAGGACGCTTTCGGGTGATCGGGCTTAGCATCTACAGCCTGCCCCTGAACTAAAGCCTCGCGTTCAAACCACTTAGTTTTCAAAGGAGCCCCATCAAAGCGCCCCGAAGCCAGCAGGGTTCCTTCTGCTAACCCATAACAGGGAGAAAACGCATCTTGACGGAACCCAAAGGGTGAAAACTTAGCCGTGAAATGCTGTATGGTTTCAGCTCGAATGGGTTCAGCTGCACTAACGGCCATTGACCAATGGGACAGATCCAAATTTTCAGCCGCTAACTGTTCTGGTCGAATCTTCTGTGCGCAAAGCTTATAGGCAAAATCTGGGCCACCGCTGATGGTGGCCTTATAGTGCGAAATCGCCTTCAACCAGCGAATTGGCTTTTGTAAAAAGCTGACTGGCGGCATCAGCACTGCCGAACAGCCTGTATAAAGGGGCTGGAGTAGGCCGCCAATTAAACCCATATCATGGTATGGGGGTAACCAGCTCACAACACAAGTATCAGAGGTAAAGTGAAAACACCTTTGAATCAGCTCTGAATTATGGATGAGATTCCCATGGGAAATCATTACCCCCTTGGGCTTACTCGTAGACCCAGAGGTATATTGTAAAAATGCAAGGCTATCAGGAGTTAAATCAGGATCCTGCCAGTTTAAGTTGTCTGCATTTTGCAGAGCGTCAGTAGCAATGCATGTTAGTGGCGATGAATATACCTCCTGTTCTAACTGTTTGCGGCTATTGCTCAGCAACGCTGTTGTTGTGAGTGCAAATTTAGCCTCAGCATCAGCAGCAATCGATTGGAATGAAGACGACCGCTGATTGGATTTAGGGGGATAGACTGGAACTGCAACAATACCTGCATAAAGACAACCTAAAAAACTCGCAATCAAGTCCAATCCAGGCGGATAAATTAAGAGGGCACGCTCTCCAACAGCTGAGATTTTATGCAGGTGAGTAGCAATGCCTCTGGCTCGTTGCTCCAATTCTTGATAGGACCAGGAAGTGGCTACTTCGCACTCGCCATCAACAAGAAAGGTATAGGCAATCTGATGAGATTGATGATGGGCTCTCCAAGTCAACAAATCCAAAAGAGTACACTGATCATCTAACGTAGGCGTTTTGGGAACTGACGTGCGTGGTCTAACAGACAGGCTCATGATTCTCCTAAATCGGCTTAATTTCTTTAAATGGGGCCTTGCAAGTCTGTTGCTCTAGCTTAGCAGCAGCCACTAGTCTTAACTTTGACTGGAACTGATTCCTGAGTAGGTTGATAATCTGACAAACCCGAGACCAGAGAATTAACAATTTTTTGGTCAAAACCAATTCTCTCTAAGGCTTCAATATAACGACGAACAATTTCTTTCGCTGCCAGACCACTTTCAAATCCCATATCTCCAGCATTAAATGTGCCACAAACCACACCCAGCTCTCCACACAAGGAGGTACATCCTTCACGAACAACAGTTAAGATTTCAGGCATGACTCTGTGATGAGCCCAAATCAATGCATCGTGAGCTTCATCTGAATCTTGTTGAAGTAATTGCTTCAATCGAGATATACCAATTTCAAAATGTTCTAGCTCATCGTTGAGAATACTTTCTGATACTCTAGCAGTCTCTCCGTCAACCGTCGTTGTTTTACCAATTCCAGCTAGCCCCAGATACGTAGTGATAGCTAAAATCTCAATCATAACGTCTTGAATGATGTAGCATACAGCTAGATTTTTTTTCGCTAGCGCTGCGTCAAAGTGCTTTCGAATGGTAAACCATTCTGGTTCTACAATTTTTTCAACCACTGGTAAATTCAAACGTTTTGCCAGTTTCACTAAGTTCCTGACATGCTTAGATTCAGCATAAGCTTGATGAACAGCCTCCATCTTCTCATCTGTATCGTCCAGTAGAGCAACCAAACGACAATAGTTCTCAGTGGCCGTAATCTCCCCAGCGATTAAAGTTGATATTAGAAATGCCAATAAATCTTGATATTGTTTATTGTATTCCTTCAAAGTAGAAGATTTAACCGACTTCGTCTGAACTTCAGCAACCATAATTCTTTCCTCCTAGTTTTATCTAACTTGTCAGCAACAATATTCGTAATTTAAGCAGAGCTAATCGTAAATAACATCTAATCGTTCATAAAATGTGACCCTTAGTAAAGGTGTGAAAATGTGAAAAGATTAACTTGCATTGAAAATTAGTGTTTGAATGAATTTCAATCAGATAATGGCAAATAACATTTTTGCTCAGGACAATAGAGATTTAGCTTTCCCATTTGCCAGAATAAATGCCAGCTAAATTCTGATTCTCGCATATACTCTCCCCAATTTCTCTTGAGACTTGTATGAGCCATTCTCAAATGATAGTGAGGAATTGCAGTGGAAATATGGTGAGGGATGTGAATGTTGATGTCATGACAAAGAAACTCAACCCAACGGGGATATCGACAATGTACTGTTCCATATAGCTGAGCTTCTGCATTATTCCATTCTTCTCCTACTCGCCATGGAATATCTACCGCACTATGATGCACACGAGTGAATGTGGAAAGCCAGAAGTGGAAAACTAACCAAGGTAACAACCAAAACTTGCCCATAGCCCAAATCCCACCCAAATAGTAGAGCCAAGCCAAGGCAACTACAGCAAAGAGATAAACGAGCACTGAGGAGAGTCGCACTTTCGAACACTCTTCCGTAGACAAGGTAGAGCGCTTGAGATTCAACTCATACCACCAGTTTTGAATTGAGGCTAACCACCAGAACCATTCCCGCCAAAATTGGTAAGTCAATCGCCCTTTAAGGGACATTGACTTCCAAACCTCAGGTCGGAGAGGATACCAAGCTATATCAGCTCGTCGATGGATAACATCTTGAAGTTGTCGCCAGCGCTCCCCCCCCAATTTATTAGTAAAACGATGGTGGGTATTGTGTTGAATGCGCCAGTTATGAAAGGGATAGAGCAGAGGTAGCATTAACAAGTGTCCTAAACACTCATTCACCCATTTTCTTTTAGCAAAAGAGTAGTGGCCACACTCATGTCCTAAAATAAAGAAACCCGTCAAAGCAGTCCCGGTAAATATCCATAATGGAGGACAGAGGTACCAGGGGGCAAAAAATAATCCCACAGTGCCTAAGGCAACAGCCAATACACTAACAAAAACAGAAGTCCAGGCTTTGAGTGGTTGCTGGAGAAAACAGTCTTGAGGCAAACTTTTAAGTAACTCTTTAGTCGTAAAAGCTCGTTGTTGGACAGGGAGGGAAAAAGCTGAGTTTGGCACCGTCATTTCAATTTACCTCTCTTATACCTTCTGAGGCATCTTCTTTTGGCTTAACATTGCCTTTGTTGGCATCTTAACATCCCACGCCAGCCCTAGTTTCTCTAGCACACGGATGAAATATCCACCCAAATCAACTTGCCACCATTCCAAACCAAAAATTGCTGAACTTGGAAAGGCATGGTGATTATTGTGCCAGGTTTCCCCTCCAGTGGGGATTGCTAACCAAAATATATTGTGACTATGGTCATCTGTCTCAAAGGATCGTTGACCATAAACGTGGGAGAGGGAATTTACACTACCCGTTAAGTGTTGGGTAATAAATATTCGAAAAACTCCCCCCCAGAGAAATCCTTGTACAGCACCCTGCCAGGTTAAATTCAACACCCCTCCTAAAATAGCGGGAAGCAATAGTCCCAGGGACACCCAAACATGGTAATAACGACTTAGTTTAGCCAGTGTTTGGTCCTTCATCAGTTCAGGTGCATAATAGGCTGGATTAGCATATTCATAATCCATAAGCCATTGCACTTGGGCATGCCATAAGCCCTTTACCCGGTTAATCAGCCCCTTTCCATGGTGGTTGGGTGAATGAGGGTCTTCCGGTGCATCACTGCACTCATGGTGACGGCGATGCATCACCACCCAAGACACAACAGGACCTTGAGCCACCATCGAGCCAATAATAATAAAGAGAACCTGTATCACTCGATTCGTCTTGAAGGAGCGATGGGTAAAGTAACGATGAAATCCAACCGTGATCCCCATACTAGTTACACCACACATCAATAGCGTAATGCCTAACTCTATGGGACCAAACGTTAACCAACTGAGAGAGATAAACGCTAAGATAGTCCCTACAAATGGACCGATTGTGTACAACAAAAAATGATTTCGCTGAATCCGGTTTATGTAGGCACTCGATATTGTCTTGCGTTTTTGATAAGGTCTGACCTTAGCTTGAGGTGAGACTTGAGGATGGAATGAATCCATTCGTATTTCGCCTGCTTCTAATGAGATGAAATGAGATCTATATCTAAATTACTGTGTGATTAATACCACATGATTAGGATTATAAGATTGAAATACTCTTAGAAATACTGAGAAACAAAAATTTTCTCAAATATTAATTGCCAATTCCAAAGTTTTTTAAGCGGAAGAGTCAGATACAGACCCCTCTTATTATTGGCATAGCTACATAAGCCATAGATATCATTAGGCAACGCAACAGAAGCTAAAAGCTAGTCACCTTAGCGATTCTGTTCCTTTCCTTATATTCGGATTTTTGTTATCTAACAACCTGATACGGGAATCTAAGGCCCAGTTACATTGCACTCGATAACCATGATTGGTGTGACGTTTTAGCAAATCATTAATCAGCCTAGCTTCACACCACAAAATCTGGCACTCCAAACTTTGCCTACAATTTTCTTTAAAATATAGTCAATGCCTTGCTTAGAAACATTTTTGGCAGTCAACGTTTGCTCAAAATCTAGCACAGCTCCTATCATATTTCGATCATAAACCATTCGATCGTCCACTCGAACGTCTCCAAATCCAGCCTGTTCCAGCCCCTTGATATAGTCATTCTCAGTAATTGCTCCGGCCACACAAGCAAAATACATGTCGAGATCTGCTCGCATCCACTGAGGCAGCTGTTCAACAATCATGTCAGAGACTGAAAATTGCCCACCCGGTTTCAGCACCCGCACCATTTCCTGGAATACCTTATTTTTTTCAGGAGACAGATTGATGACACAATTAGACACAATCCAATCCACTGAATTATTTTTTAAGGGTAGGTCCTCGATATATCCCTGTAAAACCTGGATATTTTTATAAGGGCTGTTGTCAATGTTGGTTTGAGCTAGACGCAGCATTGCATCAGTCATATCAACCCCAATCACCTGCCCCTCGTGACCAACTTTTTCCGCTAACAACAGTAAGTCCAACCCAGCTCCTGAACCTAAATCCAGCACTGTCTGTCCAGGCTTTATAGCGCTAAAAGCCACTGGGTTGCCGCAACCAAAAGAACTTCCGGCAGCTTCTTGATGACTTTCTGTTGATTGCTCATCCCTATATCCAGACACTTTTGTCAGCGCTTCATGATTGACAGAAAATGATAGCTGTTCTGATGACGCGTCAGAATCTGACGTATCAGAATTAGCAGTCTCCTTATTTAGGGCTTGCGTATACGCTTCCGCAACTTTCTGACGAATATCATCTACCATTGTTGTCTACTTGTAGGATAGTCACTATTGCACTGGACAAATTCTATATGTTCGGTGTGACATTGCACCGAGCCAGCTATAGCAGATTCTGACGAGATAAACCCATTTTAGCAACGCACAGGAATTGGGAGTAGGGCGTATTGAATGGAATGCATTCAAACTGAGCTGTCAGATTTTCTGGATTTGAGTTTTTTCTGGATTTCGGTGCGTAGGGCTATGGCTTGGACATGGTTGCGTTCTAAGTTTAGAGCATGGTTAATGTACTTGAGGGCTGTTTTGGTTTGGTGCAATTGATCGTAACACTGAGCTAATTTGAGAAAGATGTCTAGGTCCGGGCCAATCTGCTCCAAAGCCTGTTGGAAATACTCTAGAGCTTTATCGTAATAGTTTATCTCATAGAGGAGACTGCCAAGATAATTGGCCAAATTACGAGACTCGCCGATGGGATAATGGGTAGCCTTTATCTGTCGGGCAGCGTCATAAAATTCAGCACGGAGATCGTCCGCAATAGAATCTAGTTTTGGTTGGAGGGTTGGGTAACTATCGAGGAAAATTTTGCTATCCCAACCACTTAAGCGAAGATAGGACAGCCATTGTTTTAAAGTAAAGTCATCAAAGTGATGTTCGACAGCTTTTTTGAGGGTAAAGAAGTCGTCGGGACCATGGTTGGCGATGGCTTCGTCATAGGCTAGGCGGGTGCTATCGTAGCTGTTGGGGGGATGACCAAAAAGAAACCCAAGAATATTGAGACTATTGTGACGCTGGGGCGTTTGTAAAACCTGACCTCCTTGATTGCTGACGTACTGGCCTATGGCATGGTAGTTGACGGTGAGGGAAAAACAGTTACCGTGGGGGACGAGGCTAGGGCGACTGCAGTTTTGTAGCTCGTCTTCTCGACTATGGCCTTTATCGCCCGAGAGAAAAAGTAGGCGATCGTTAGATAATCGGCGCAGGTTACGAAGACAGTGGAGGGCGATAATGGGAAACAAGATTGAGGTGTTATCGAGAGTGTTTTGGTAATTGTCTAGGATAGTATTGAAGGCTAGGTCTTTATAATAGTTGGTGGGGGTAATGGGCTGGTCATCGTAGACAATATCGAGATGCTCAAGCACGTGAGGGACTACAGGATTATTGATATTCAGAGCATCTGAGGGTGAGGCAACAGTAACTAAGGTCTCGTGGAGTTGGCCCTGTTTTATAGAAAAGAGATCTTGAGGAATGCTATCGAAGACATAGTTAGCAAAGACGATCAGGGGAGTTTCTAGCGTACCAGTGGTAATCACCTCACCACTGTATTCCAGGGTAAGCTGCTGATCCTGTGTGAGATCAAAATGGGCAATGTCGAGAATACCCTGGTCAAAGTAGGATTGAAGCAATGGATGCTTGCGCCAGAAGTCTAGGTTGCGATCGCTAAAGTCAGTTAGTACATATTTGATGGGAATAGTCTTTAGCGGCGATCGCCTAAAGAAGTCAAAGAATTTTTTTAGAAAATGATAGGCAAAGCGACCCGAGCCTGCTCCGAGCTCAATGATGTAAACAGGCTGGGCAGGTATCCCAGACGTTTTGTTGTTACTCAGGTTTGAACCGTACCAATCTTGTAGGAAACCATAAACGACTTTTCCATAGGCATTGGCAATGAAGGGATTACTGGTAATGTAATGGGGGACAGTGCCTTTATTCCACGCGTTAACTCCCTGTTGTTCAAAGAACTGACGCTGGATTTTCCAAAGACTTGATTGGGAAAGGCGATGGCTCTGGTTGGAAGGAATTGCAGGGTAAGGGTGGGGAGATCTTAAAATATCATCAGATGATGTCTCATCAGATGAGCCAATAGGATTAGGCTGATGGGGTGGATGGCGATCTTGCTTGCCATTAGCCATTAGCTGAATTGGCGAGATAGGAACAACTTTATCAAAAAGGATCCTCATACCGTTTAAGCGTGTGGGGCCCTGGACATTACTGGTAGATGCAGCAATGTCCAGGGTATAGTCATTGGATAGGTCAGGTCTAAAAGACATAATAATAGCTGATTAGAAAAGCACCCATTAAGCTCGACTTACAACAAGTACTTCTACAGGAATCATATTCGCGACTTCCGTATCGACATTTGCATCCTTAAGATTATGCTTTCCTCCCCAGGTCCAAACGGTATCTGCATCAGGCATAAATACCCAGTGCATTAGCAAGTTGTCATCCAGAAATCTTTGGATTTTGTCACGATCAAAAATCTTCTGATTGCGCTGATTAGGATCTTCTTTTTGAAAAGAATCTTTGTCATAGATGCCAACTATACGTGGCCATGCAGGCTGATTCCAAGAGATTTTCTGATCTTGGAAACCACTTAATTTACCTAATGTAGGGTTTTGAGAAAGCGCACGTAGAGTAAAGCTATTGTGCTCATTATTTATTTTTTGTTCCACCAGATCTATGACTTTCTTTACAGATTCGCTCATCAATTGCTGTAAAGGAAGTTTGTCTTTCTTGCGTTTATAAAGTATATCCAAATCACTGTAAGGTGTGACTCTGATTCCTAGCCTTTCACACAGTACAGAGAGGGCTCTAGGCGTTAATGCTAGATCTCCTTTCTTGTATCCTGAATCTGATACTTCTTGAGGTTGCAGGCTATGGAGTTTTTTATTCTTCTGGTCTATTTTAATGCCTTCAAACAAATTGTTAAAGTCTTTTACTTTTTCCCATAGTTGCGATTTATGTTGTCGAAGATGATCCTTAAAGAAAATCATCAAACCGACAATCAGCGTGTAGTCAGTTGGATACCCAGGCACTGTCTCTTTTGAATCATCATCGTAATAATGGGCCATTCGTTTTTCTATTCGATTTTGTACAATGCCCTTACCTCCTCGATCTTTATTTAAGTTGGCTTTGACTGACATCCCTTTATAATCAGTGCCATGGTAAATTGCGTCGAGTAACTCGATCAATATCTGCTCCTTACCTTGTGTTCCATTCTGCCGATTAGCAAAATAAAGCATGCCCATCAAGGCAGAGGCCATGCCACAGTTCCCCTCTTGATTCTGATTCAGTAGCCATGGCTTATCTCTAAGATTTTCTAACCTTTCATAGCTATTTAATTTTATTTCTACACTAAGGCCTAGCTTAAGAGCATCCTGCCAATCATTTACATTTTGAGCAATGCTGTAGTTAGACAAGGAGCCTGACCAGCCTGCGTAATCATCCCCTTGTTGTTGCTGTAATTTTTGTTGTTGAAGTGCTGTTTGAAGTTCTAGTAGGCGGTTCATAGTTGGTCCTCTAGAGGGCTATTGTTTATCAATTAAGATCTAGAAGTATGTCTTTGAGTCAATTATCTGTTTTGTCCAACCATCACATGACGTTAAATTATAATTTCACTAGCTGTTTAAAAAACTGAATAAGCTTATGTATTTCCTAGGCAGGTGAGCTACTACAATGACTGAAGCATCTGCTATGGAAAGAATAGGATGCGGCCATTTATATTTTCTCTATCTCTTTTGAGAACTTATATCTTCAAAAGTTATCTTGTACCACTCAAGCTAAACTCTAACACAGATTTTTTGGGGTTCTGTTACTAGCTCCCTTGTATTTATATGAAAATCTTATCTTTTAGCTTGATCTTGGATGCTGCATTGGCCTGATGGGTGCAGAAGAAACTTATGCCATGCTACATTTATGAAAACACAAGTCTTTCCGTCTCAGGATTACTTGAGATTGTTACAAGGTATCAAAAGATAGGCAATATTTCGAAGAAATTGAAATATCTCTTGATACCTTGAAGTAACGACTGCTAGTCAGTTCTCATCGGATCTTTTCACTGTTCCAGTATTTGGCTGCTGATATCGTGCAGTCACATTATTCTGTCAATTATTACTCGGAGTTATCCATGAAAACTAACCTATCACAGGTAACATCAGCACCAATCTCCAATACGGACTTGGTGATTCAACCTAAACTAACAATTGGTGCCATCAATGACAAGTATGAGCAAGAAGCGGATCAAATTGCTGCCCATGTGATTCAACAACTTAGCTCTTCTGACCCTGGGATAGCTGTGGTTCCTAGACCTACCCTGATCCCAGAGAGTGACAGAAACATTGGCTTATCTACCAATCTAGAATTTCAAACATTGGTTCATCAAGCCTGTGCAACGGATGGAGAGACTTTAGAAGGTTCATTGCGACAACAGCTAGAAACCATCATGGGAGCGAATTTTTGCAGGGTGCAACTACACCATGATTCACTATCTGATAGTTTGAATCGTGCCCTGGGATCAATCGCATTTACGGTTGGAAATCATATCTTTTTTAGGCAGGATGCTTACCAGCCAGAGACCCAAGCAGGGCAAGAATTACTTGTCCATGAGCTAACTCACGTTATTCAACAAGGTGGCGGAACCCATGACCAAGGTATCGGCTCGTCCTGGTATATACAACGGCATGTTACCTATGGCTTGGGAGCTGAGGCTGTTGGAGTAGAGATCACAGTTAACAAGAAATATACAGAAGCTAAACTAGTTGGCAAAAGTGGTGTGATCACCGATAAAGGCCCCAAATCAGATAAACGCTGGTTTGTCCGTCTCCATGGAGATGACAAAAACTACAGATTTAAATCAGAGGAATTGGATTATGCCAAGGTTGATGGTAAACAAGTAGACGGTTTAGATGAAGCTCAATTTCCGTCAAAAAGATATCCAGGTTCAGTTGATTGGTTTCGGGGGCGTCTGACCATCAACGATGAGGAGCTATATATGGAGCGTGAATATTCAGATGGCCGAACGCCTCGCAATATAGTGTGGATTTATAAGAATGATGATAAGGATGAATATCCCCATATTCTATGTGAGGATTGGGCAGGTTGGATGGGTAAGGCACACTACTCCAGTGCAGAAGTTGTCATGAACGATACGGGTACTAAGGTCGATCATGTGAATATACGGCGAGTGTGGTTTATATGGGACCAAAATGAAAAAAAATTTATGCCGTTTCAAGTATATGATGGCACTGGAGATGATAATAACGTCAACAGTGAAGACAGTACCTCTATCTTGCCAAATTTAGAGGCCGATAGTACAGATGTGAGGTTCCTGTACGACGGTGGATGGAGAAACCATAAGGTCGCTAGATCGGCAACACATCCAGCCATTCCAACTGCAGATGATTTAAATGCGGGATGGGGACATGTTTAAGAAAGAAACTATCAGTTGTCCATACTCCTAACCTTTTAATTTTGGAGACTTTGAGCATTGTCTCCTCCAGAATTAGAAAGCTAAGGGATTTTTGCCTGGTATAGCCCTTCCGAGAAAATACCTGGGATCTGTAAAGTTATAAGTTTCTAGAGACGATAAGACCACAGGAGTGAAGAGATATCATCTTCCTAACTCCTGTGGTCTCGCGATATGGAAATAAACTCAAGCTGAGGGACTATCAGGAGGGTGCTAACGGCCTGAAACCGTCAGCGCCTGGGGAACATGACATTCCCCAGGCGCTCGTGCAATTGATAGGCTACTTCGAAACTTAGCAATGCTCCAAAACTGTGGCGGAAAGAGGCAAATTGTTGGTGACAATGGAGCTAGAGTGTCTGCAATAAGGGTTTAATCAGGTCTGGTCACTGGGTTAATAGCGGCTCTTTGAAACGTGTTTTACGTCCGATGCCTTTACCGGCGACGATGGAGTAGCTGGGCTTTGGGAATTAAACTAATGGGAGACACAGGGACAGTTCTCTCAAAGAGAATGGTCATGCCATTGAGCAATACCGGAGTGTTGGAATCATCTTGTGAGTCTAGCCTGGGCTCACTGGCATATTCATCGTCTAAATTATCGGTATCTAGAGCATAACCGTAGGTATAGGGGTCGTAAGCCATGGTGAATGACCTGATAAAGGGGATAAAGAACTAAAATGGAGGTTGGCAATGGCCAGGATAGTGGTAGAAGCCGAGTCGTTACAGTTTAATTGTCGCTGTTATATTTTGTGTCGAGACCTTATCCCAGGGCAATAACTTCCATGGGGACAGAATTCAGGATATCGGCCTGTGTGGAGCCAATTTCGTAGGTTTTATTAAAATCTACGCCATAGCCCCAGGACCAGGCTTGGTTTTGACTGGGCATGTAGAGCCAGTGTCGCAATAGGTTGTAGGGAATACACTGCTTAAATTGTTCTTTATTGAATTTTCCCTGGGTTTTATTAGTTTCAGTCTCTTGCTTGGTGTAAAAATCGGACTCTTCATAAACGCCGACAATGCAGGGCCATGGGAGGTTTGACCAACTAACTGGAGCACTAGAATCTGCTTTGTCAGCTCGGACGAACTTATCTATATTGTTTTTGTAGCAGTTGAACAAAGTTATGCCGTTGCCACCACGACTAGATTCCTGCATAAACTTTTGGTGCATCGTATTGTACACCTTTTCCTTAAGAGGTGTTTTTTGTCGATCAGTCGCACTAACGGTATTGTCGGTATAGTGTACTGCATCTATGGACAAATATTGGCACAATGCTAACATTCCCTCTAGGGTTAAACCAAAATCGCCCTTCTTTAGACCGTCCTTTGTTAAATCAAGGATACCCATGTCCTTTAAATGAAGCTTAGGCCATTCATTTTTAAGGATCTGATTAAATTTCTCTAGCTGTTGCCACAGATTAGTATTTCTCTTTTTGACATGATCTTTGTAGAACAGCATTAAGCCGACAAGCAGCACATAGTCACCAGCAAAGGAGGCCACTTCTCCAATAGATGGGTGATGAAGAAGACGTTTTTCAATCCGATTTTGGATAATTGCCTTACCATTTCGCTCCTGGTTGGTATATCGGCTGGTGGCAATTAGGCTTTTATACTTGCTTTCAGACTTGAAGTCTTGTGACTGCGCTGCTGATAGCTCAGTTGATGTATAAATGGCATCAATTAATTCAAGCAGTATTGCCTGTAGATCTGCGTCTACTGAGTTTAAACTGTTTTGGTCTATCGCCTTGAGGTGGAGCATGGCCATAATCACGGCGGCAAAGCCACAATTGCCTTCCTGATTTTGGTCCAATGCCCAGGGTGCCTTTGCTATCCGGGTAAGTCGTCTTTTGATGGATAGAGGTATATTGATGGTGATTTTATCCAGGTCTTCCCAGTTTTCGATGGTTTTGGCAAGGCTGTAGGTTGAGAATGCGCTGGGTGCGGGTGGCGGTAGAATCCTGGGTGGTTCTGGTCTAGGTGTGGGAGTAAGGGGTTTGAGTCCTGGTGTGGGTGGTCTTCGCTTTGCTGGTTTTCTGGTTAGGGCGTTTTGTAGTTTGAAGAGGCGATTCATGGGGTGAGATCCTTGTAATACTTAAGGGCTAAAAAGGAAGAGAGATAAGTATCATTTATTAATTGTTATTCTTTAAAGGTTTGAGTGTGGCGAACAAGATTGTTGATTGAGACTGGACAAGTGGCTTGGTTTTAGAGAGTGAATCACTTACATTAGAATATGGGTACGTTAGACAAGATCGTAACGCACCCTGGCTAGCTATAGCTTTCTCGCTATCCTTAACATTCTTTCAAATTTTCTTGCTAAATCACTTGCCAAGCGCAAATATTTCCATTGGCACAAGTTCTTTGATGTCGTCTATAGTGTCAGCGAACGAACTGTCAGTGACTGGTGATTTCATTACATCTACTTCCTCTCCCCATGTCCATGCGGTATTGGAATCTGGCATATAAATCCAATGCATCAACAAATTATATGGGACGGATTTTTCAAATTTTGTTTGATTAAAAGCCTGGTATCGTTTAGTAAAACTATCTGCCTTATCGTACACGCCAACAATGCAAGGCCACTTTATCTGTGACCACTTTATTGGAGATTTATGGTGTTCCATAGTAAATCTAGCAATGTTCTTAGTGGCCAGTGTATGGAGAGAGATGCCAAGGTTACCTTTTTGGCTCTCTTTCAAATACTGTTGTTTTACTATTTTGTTTTGTTCTGAAGATTTTAGCGTGCTTTTTTCCTCGTCAGTAAGATACTGATAGCTGTAATACGTATGTTTCATTTCTAGTCTGCGAAGTAACTCGCGCATGCCTCCAACGGTCAATGCATAATCACCCTTCTTTGGTCCTTCCTTCGTCATTTCATATATACCTAAGTCCTTTATCTTCGGATGCTTGAAGGACGTGTCCATTGCTTCATTGAATTTTTCGAGTTCTTGCTGGAGGCTACTCATCTCACGTTTGACGGTATCTTTGTAGAAGAGCATAAGGCCGACAATCAGAATATAGTCCGCTAAATATTTCTTCACTTCTTTGAGGGCAGGGTGGTGTTGCAGGCGTTTCTCGATGCGGTTCTGAATAATGGAAATGTTATTACGAGCAGAATCGGCCGATTTACTCTTTGCCGATAATTTTTTATATTTGCTGGAACTCACAAGCTGCTCGGAACTTACTTGAGCTGATGATGGGATTGGCTTGGATACATAGATAGCGTTAAGCAATTCGCGTAAATCATTCTGACGGATCTGTTCTTTTGACTTAAGAGACTTTTGTTCCCGCCCTGCATTATCAAGTAAAGCCATCAGAGCTGACGCAAATCCACAATTTCCTTCATCATTCTGGTTTAGAATGCTAGGATTTTTTATGATTTTCTCCAACCTTGGAGCATATGGCAATGATATAGCGATCTTTGCTTTAGCCATCACGTCTTTCCAACTCTGAAAATTACTGGCAAGACTATAATGCGTAACTGACGTGGGCAAGTTTGAATCCAGTGCTTGTTTCAATTGTTGCTTATGCCATCGAGGTAAATCAGTTGTAATAACCTTGAGTCCCTGCATTTCTCTTTGGAGTTGTATTAGTCGATTCATTGGTTGTCCTCTTAGTAGAATTTACGTATCGTGCCATTTTGAGCATGTGCATGTAGACGCATCAAGCAAACAGCAGTTCGATATTGCAAAAAAATCGGCAAGATATTAGTTTTTAAGACATGAGATGAGTTTCATCTGGGTAGCCTTTTTCCTCTGCATTTTCTATTATTTCATTTGATCTCCTATTTTCAGTTGGCTGAGACATCTCAGCCTGGCCCCTTGGTTGTTCTTGTTTATTTATTTCCGTTTGCTCTCTTACCTCACTTAATACTTGCATTTGATTTAGGTCCGCTGCTAACGCTGTCTCATCTAATGTCAATGACGCACTGTGATCCGGGGATGTTGGGCGGTTTCCAGATCGTGCCTTATGGGGCTGATTTGGTTTCTCTGTTGTCTGTTGTAACTCCTGATCAAACTCATCAAACCGCTGTTCTAGGGAAATGGTGCCTAAGTTAAACGAGGTTGCATGGCTCATATTATGTCCCATGCGGTCAAACACATCATGGGCTCGTGACCCAGTCATATCTTCTTTAACCTCAACCGGTTGACTACGCACCGGTATTACCGGCGTATCATCCATTTGATTGTGGGGCATATGGGACGACATTTGATCAAACACATCGTGGGGATCAGCCACCGCTTCTCGGATGTCATCGGGTAATGCTGGGGTTGTCTCTGTTGATGCAGCTGTCGATAACTGGTGAGCATCTTTGTTGGCCTTAACCCTGTCACTGCGACCTTGGTCATAGGTTTTCTTGCCACTGAGAATCGCCTGAAGGTCTGCAGCAAAGGCACGATCGCTCATCGCCTGGTCACTCTGAGCCTTTTCTGATGCCGTATCGAGATCGCTAAAGTCCAAATCCTCCGCCAACGTATCCTCGTCAAGATCAGCGACTGAAAATGACTGCCCAAATGACTGTCCAATAGTCCCTTGCTGATAACCTTGCTCGCCATCCTCTAAGTCAAAGGACTCGACTTCAAAGGCTGCAGTCCTTCTATTATCCTTCCACTTAAAGGTGGTGGCTGCATGGTCATCCTCGTCATAGTCGTCGTCTATGCCAAAGGTGCTAACACTGTAGGCACCCTCATCGTCCTTATCCTCACGCCACTCAAAGGTGGTGGCCACATGGTCATCCTCGTCATAACCGTCGTCCATGCTGAAGGCATTGGCTGCATGGTCATCCTCGCCATAATCTTCGTCCCCATAGGCAGCTGCATAGGCTGTGTTAGCTATGTAGGAATTACTCTCGCTGTTATAGGTCAGCTCAATGGGCTCATCCCAGTCAAAGGATTGTGCCTGAGTGTAAACCTGGTGCGACTGTTGTTTAGGTGGGCCATGGTATCGTTTTCTTCGATATTTTTTTGGTTTGTCAGAAGAGCTACAGAGGTTATGTTCTAACGTGAGGAGTCGATTTTTCATAGGAGGCAGAGGAAAGAAAAAAGTAACGAATTACAAGTAAAAAGTAGAGATTGACTATGAAGTCATGATGCTTTTGGAGAGGACTGAGTTGTGTTTTGTGCGCTTGGCGTAGACTGTTTATTGGACTGTTTTCGTCTATGGCGTTTGCGTTGTAGCTGTGCCATATGGTTTACCAATTGGGGCGGACAGGCTAGCTGATAGGTCAACAGCAATACGTTGTTACGTAGTCCTTCTATATCAAAGGTTGATGGGAGTGTACTATCACCACTGGTATCGTCAGTGTCAACTATTGGCACTACATCAATCGTAGCTGCCGAAGCTGGGATATCTTTGGTCGGAGTCTCTTTAGAGAATATAGCCTTCTCTGGTGACTGTATTTGACTATTAGAGAAGGCTTTGACGACTTGGCTCTCAAGCGACAGAACATTTGATTGTGTTTCCCGCTCGTAGTTAGGGTTAACCTTGGGATATGTCTCTAATTGCAAATCTCCGTCAGCGATTTGCAAATTATCTGTTAATCTTATCTGCTCCCGTGCAATAGGTGGCTGTGCAATCTCCACTTCTGTAACATCTTGTTGTATAACGCTGGTTGACTCAACTGATGAAGCATCAACCTCTGTCGTAAAAAACTCGTCAACGGCTCCATTGGTTGCAGGCGAATGGATTCTAGTGGCAACAGTTGCTGGCTCTGGAAGATCGGAAGAGAGACCAAGTCTGGTCTGGCGAATGGTTGTGGCCAGGGATTTATAGCTGGTTAGGGGGGCAGTTGGTTGTGGGTTAGAGGTTTGGGTAGAGCGAGATGCAGGAGGAGCAGATGGGGTAGGCTTTGACGGATGCTTAGCCCAAGGAGGTGCAGAAGAAGATTCTAGGAGGGAATTAAGGGTTTGTCGGCGTTGTTTTTTGGCAATGGTGTCTGGTGTGGGAGTGACCGAAAATGTTTCGACAATATTGGGATTAATGGGGGTGGGAACGGTGGGAAGATCGACATTAGGTGTACGAGTTTTTGGGAAGCTATGATATCGTTGGCCCAGCTGGGCAGCCAGCTGACGATAGGCTCCGGCAGACTGCTGAGTTGGCTGTGGTTGCGGGTTTTGTAGGGCTGGATTAGGGGCGACTGACGCTGGAGCATGTTGGGGCTGTTTTAATCGGGGAGTAGGAGGCTCACCTAGCCGTTGCATCAGTGCCTTATAGTCCATGGATGGGGGCGCTTCCTGTTTTTTCATGGATGCCTGCTGTGTTTCTTTTGCCCGTCGTCTTCGTCGCACTGGTTGCTGCAACGGTTGCTGGCGTACAGACCTGACCCGAGGCTGATGCCCTCGGATATGGTGCTCCAGGGCTAATAGACGATTGTGGCTAAGTGGCGTGTAAGCAGACATGGTGAGTTCAAAGGTGAAAATTCAAAGTTCAAAGTTTAAGTAACAAGATTCTCGTAAGGTGACTAATTTAATTCCCTTAAATCCCCTCTCGGGAGGGGCACCTGAAAGGCGAGGTGGGTTAACCACTAACGCTACTAACCGATCCCCCAATTCGCTCCCTATGGCGGCTTCGTCTAAGATTCCAAATTCATCGTAAATACGGCATAGGGATCCAACGCTACCTTAAGCTGATTGTCGTGGCCTGTTAGGTGAGTTTGATTAACCTTGATCTTGAGCTGTTTGTTATTTGCGGAAAGAATCTCCACTGGCTGATCGTTGATCACCGCTGCCGGAAACTGATCCAACGACTGGGCACTGGCTAAGTTGTTACCTTCCAAGGTTAAAACCGTATCGCCCTGGGCTTTAGAAAGGCTGGCCTTGGCCACACTGGGTGGATGCTCCTGACGGCGGGCCTGGTTAATAAGATTAGCCAGGCTGCTATAGCTCACTTTCTTTTTGGTCACCTTACCCAGGTCCACATTGCGATCTTCGACGGTGCGACGTAAATCTTCGGTGGATTGAATACCAAGTTTTTTTAGCTCCTTACGTTCGTGGTCAGGTATGTCCACCTCATCAATGGACGTTTCCCCATGTTGAATTGGCGGGCGAGTCACTTCTCGAATTTGGCTGTCGCTAATGGACCCGAGCTGGAAGGAGATTTTGGACGCACCCTTTTCCCCTGGCTTGGCCGTGGTAAAGCGTACGTTGTCGCCATCAAACTCTGGAAACAACTGGAGTTCTAGATTCATATCCTGCACCATGTAGGTCAATCGGCGGTTTAAACCTTTGACCGACAATGTGTCTTGGGCCTTGTCTAACTCAAGGATCAAGGAGTCAAGAAAGGATTCTAAATTCCAAGATTTGTTTCCTTTAGTCGCCATAGCGAGCCTCCACAATGCGCATCTGCATTTGATGGAACATTGGCAATACGGTGGTGGCCGTCCGCTGGGTGGGCGGGGCTCCCTTGAGGGTCACCTGACCCGCTTCATCCACTATTACCCGCAGTTCAACGGGCATATCCAGCTTGATTTCTTCCACCGTTAAGACCTGCCCTGTGTCCGGATCCACTCGCTGTTTTTCGTAGTCCGCCAGGGTAGGTATCAGGTCCGCTAGGGGGAGCAGCGGATCTAGCTCTTCAAACTGTTCACTGCTGGTGGCAGCTGTGACAATAGGGTCTGGAGAGGTAACTTCTAACTCGATTATCTCTGACGGTGTGACGTCACTCCTGCCAGGCAGCGGTGGGACTGGCTGGCTGGGATTAGGAGAATTTGTAGGAGGTTCTGTATGGTTATTCATCGCTAACGCCTATAAAGTGGGCTTTCGTGGGCATGGGGAAATATACTGGCGCTTCGCTTAGCTCTGTCACATGGCCGTTTTCATCAATGTCTGAGACTCGCTTGAGCAGGATACGCTGCAGTTTGAACTCTGGATATACCCATAGGGCCACCGTGCTACCTCTGCGGCCCCTAAATTTGACTGAACTGCGGGCCAGGGCATTAAACAAATCAATATTGTCGCGATTAAATAGGGCGTTTAACTGTTCATCGTTGAGGGGGGCATGGTGAGAGATTTGTCCCAGCAGCTCATTGAGCCGCTCGGGATTAAGCATCATGCCGGCCTTGAGTTTGCCTTCCTGGCGACTATGGCTGGTTTGCTCAATCCGGGTAAGGGTTTCCATGCGCGCCAGAGTGGTGCGATCGCGTTCCAATGAGTAGTAGTACTTGCAGTCCAGGGTCAGCTGACGTCGCTGCTTCGACAGTTGCCCCTGCCACACCTTATGCCAGTAAGACCGGTAGCGATCCACATCGTTAAGCGCCACCGTCTCCCCCTGACCTTCAATGCGGTCAAAGCAATAGTCCCGCACCAGGGTAATCATCTGGGTCATACTGGTGCCCATGCGCTTTTTCCCCATGGTCCGTTGGGAGCGACCGCCCCAGGCCAGCACCGCCATCACCAAATAATCCTCGTTGGGTTCGAGCATAGCCAACTGCTCTTGGGACAGCGTTGGCACGACAGTCAAAGGACCATGGGTGAGATCCTCCACCCGATATGTCTTCTCAATTAAAACTTCCAAGGTTTCCGGATTTTTTACCAGGATCTGGAGAATCCCCCTGGCAATCGGTCGCGGAGTATCTAACTTAAGAGGAAAGGCAATATCATGCCCCTGATGGTAGAGCACCCGAGTACGACCGTGGAGCATTAGGGGAGTGACCTGCATAAAGTCCAGCCGTACCCGAGCCACCCGTCGATAGTCAATTTCCTGAGGCGACCAGGTCAGAGCATTGACCATCGCCGAGCTATAGGCCCACTTCTCCATAGCCGTATCATCTACATTCTCTATCAGTTTCTCAATGTGCTGCTGATCTTGTTTTTTATCCTCCATACTGACCTTAGCCACCTGGGTAACACTGTCGGTAACCGCCCCCAACAGTTTGGTGGGGGATATATTTTGCAGCATCATCTGTACAGTTTCTGGGGTCAGCACCTGCTGTAGCAACGGCATCAGGGAGGTCATCAACCCGCTAAGATTGGCCGCCCCGCCAGCCGACCCTAACAAGGACGACGCCCCGCCAGCCGCTCCGGCAGCCGCCCCACCCTCTCCCAGCAAGGCTGCCAGGGCTGGCAGAAACAGTGTTTGGGAATAGCCGCTAGCAGATGCGGCGGTTGAAAAGCCGTTTGTACTGCCATGGGAGCGGCCAGCGGCCACCGCCATAACAGGCTGAGTCGCAGCCAGTTTAGCGCCAGTTGCCGATGCTCCCGCCACCATGCCACTTTGAGCAAGAAAATTCATCAACAGTTGCATCAAGGCCTGGTTATTCAAAGCCTGTTGGCCTTGTTCGCCCTTAGGGGACAGCAGAGCCGTGCCTGCATTCATCAGCAGTTGCTGATTCTGAGGATTTTGCAGAAAGGTACCCGCCTGTTTAAGGGCAGTCTGGGCCTGGGGATTGGTAACAACAGCCGTGGCCACTTTCTTGGCAGCCGGAATCAGCTTGCTAATAAAGGAGGAGAATCCTCCCATAGCCAGCGCCATATCCAGCGGGGGTGTTTCTTTATACGCAAAGGCAACCACCTCAACCGGCGGCTGGGCGATTGGTTGTGATGGCATAGGGACCTCCAAACTTAGGGAAACGGAAGAACGCGGGTTAGGGTGAACACCCCCTTGGGAAGAATGATGCTCACGGGGCAACCCGATAATGGGAAGCTCAACAATCTCAGAGAGGGCGAGGCCTTCTTGTTGAGCTGAACGAAAACTAAAGAGTTGAATATGACGATGGTTGCGACCAAACTGTTCTTTGGGAATAGCTAGGGTCTTACGACCTAAACTTTCCGGCGGCAACGGTCCCATCAAGGGTGACACAACGTTTGGACCCTCTAGCTGTTTGAGACCGTTAACCCGATAGATGTCCCCATCGCCGATGTGATAGCGGTAGTACCGATTGGTAATGCCAATATCAATATCAAAATGGGCATAATTATCATCAGTGTCTTGCCATCTTAAAATTGCCAGGGCCATGGTGTTTGCTCGATGTTGTCAAAAACCAAACGAGAGTCTGGACGCTAACCATTGATTATCCCCCTGGCAACTGTCCTGGCTGTTGCGGTTGAGCCCCTGCCTGGTTTTGTGGTACTTCGCCACCATACATGGAAGCAAAGTTGTCTAGCTTAAAGTAATCTGACTTAAATACTAGCTCCACCGATCCCGTGATCTGGGCTGCTAAATCTGTTGTCGCCGTACTCTTAGCAGAAGACACACTAATTTTGCTGCGCTTTCTAGCACGGGAACTGCGTCGACCAATAAAGCCAAAGAGTCCCCCTCCATGGGTACCACCGGTCTTCGTAGTCGTTGTTTGAGCCGCCTTGTCAGTCTTGTTAATCTTTTCAGTAGCCTTGACATCAAAAACAACGGCTGCTTTTACCGTACCTCGTTCGACCACCAGTCGAGAGATACCCATTAAAATAGTCTCTCGCAATAAGGCCCGTTGTTCCTTTGCCAATGCCAGTTTGGCATCCATGATTTTAGCTTTCACTTGGTTGTCACCAAGATCCAGCTGTTGCCCACTGGCATTCCCTAGAGTGGGTTCACCCTGTTCATCTTCCATAAAGCTGAACTGGTCACCCATATTATCCGCCAGGTAACCAAAGGCATCTTCGTCACTGACATTTTTGACAAAGTGGCTCAGGGATTTAGTTGCAGACTTCAGCAGTTGCTGATATTCCTGCATCTGGGTAACAGTGACGTTCAGGTTGGCGTCAAAAACCCCTGTCAGCAGATCTTCCACAAATTCAGGAAAATCCACATCACTAATAAAGTCAGAGGCCATATCACCTGTTTCCGAGCCAATTCGCTCATTCAGGTGACGCTTGTCATTGATTTGATCACTGGCCGCCAGTCCAGTTGATAGGCCTCTTTGTGCCGCTAACTGACCACCATTGCCCTCAGCTAAATCATTGTATTGATTCTGCACCATGTCTTTATACATGGCCATCTGTTCATCTCGATTCATGTTGCGGAATGTAGGTGATTCCTGCAACAACTCCCGTGCCCGCTGTCGAGCTCTATGCATTCGATCATCGTGTACTAATTGTGACATGGTACGTCAGCCTCTATATGCCCAACAAAACTATCAACAAAACCCAAATGTACAGACATTGCATGCAACATCTCTCTCCTCTGCCTAATCCCAATCATCAAAATCATCATCCATACCGTCCATGTCATCCATACCATCGCCGTCTCGTCCAAAAGAGCCATCATCTTCCTCCATGGAGGCTTGGGCAATAATCCAGGCTTCTGCCGACGAGAGAAAACTCTGGAATGAACTGTCTTGAACAGATCCTTCGTTAAAGTTTGAAACCCACTGAAAGACTTTGTTTCCTTCTACCGCAGAGGTGCGAATAGGGGCGCTGGAGACCATTATCCCCAAGTCTTCTTTTGCAACCTGTTCAATCACTGTCCAAATACTTTCACGTCGCCCACCATAGGATGTGAGTACATAGTCAGCCTTGATAATGTCTAATGCCTCTTGTAAATGGGCATAGTCTTCAGTGACCTGCAGGTGAGCCATACCGGTCATGGTTTCACTCAGGTTGTACTGTAGGTTCTTAGTAGCTTGATAAATCGGAGCCTTGGAGACCCAACTCTCGGCTGAGTAGCTGCCCTCTGCTTTGCGGATATACTCGGCTACTTCAGACATAAGCTGGTGCCATAGTCGAGGAAAGTCTTCATTGGCCACCATATTGGAGAGTAGCTGCCCTCCACCTCGATTTAATACACGACGATACAGCATAGCCCGCTCTTGGGGAGTGGAGCGCTCACTGCGCAGTTTATGGTAGCGGTAAAGGGCGGCAGCCGTTGTGCCATCGGGGACATCGAGAACGCCTCCAGCCCAGCGTAGTACCAGGGCATTGGCCACATCAAATACATGCATCCGTTCACCAATGCAGTAGATGTAGTCTAGGGCCCCTGCTGCTAAAATGTTGTCCGGACTAACGCCCTGCTCTTCGATACTCTCAAAGGTATCAACGGAAAAGTCCCAGGTGGTTTCTCCTCCTTTGATACGGGCCGTATCAATCGGATCCTCAGCAACGTTGGCGATTTTTAGCGCTTCATTATAGGCCAGGAAGAAGTATTCGTTGTAGACACCATTTGTAAAATCGCTTTCGGACGTAATTTGAACACCCAGTTTGACCAAATAATCGGTCATCCCCTGCTTAATTGCGGTGGTAAAAACAGAGCTGGGAAGAATTGTGCTCTCTCCGTTTGCCTCTTTCGTTTCTAGATTTTCAACAAACTGTTCTACATAATGGGGAATATCTCCCTCAGTATAGATGGTTGAGAGTAGCTCATTAACTGCAGGCTCAACCTTACCAACAGTAATGGGCAGCCCCTGTTCTAAGAGTAAATCCTCTAGCTGCTCCCAACGTTTGTCACCGGCTTGGACCTGAATATGCTTATCGTCCAGGACCAAGGCAATCATCCGGGCTAAAAAATATCGTTTGGGGATATCGCTCACATGGCGCAATACCGAATTATATATACCTTCAGTATCGTCTTTATCTATGCCATCACCGCTACTTATTGTATTATCATAATAAGTAATATCTCCAACATAAATAGATTTCCTGAGCAGCGTTGCGTAGATTATTGGCTCAGAGAGCAATAATCGTAAAACATTATCTAATCCAGACTTATTTAACCGTTCAGTTATGACGGAGATAGTACCTAGCATCCCTTCGGTGGCAAGATAGGTTTTAGCCTGATCGCTACTTGCCAGGTTATCGTCTTTATCTTGGTAATAGAGTCTAGTTTTTTCTAATGCAGTTGTAGCGTAGGAATCTAAAGTAACAGATGGTTCAGTAATTTGTAGTACTAGATCTACGGTATCAGTCATGATAATTCTCCCAAAAATCAATAGAATGAACAGATTGAAACGACGTCTTGAAGACTTTGGTCAGGGTATATCGGGTTGGTCTTTATTCTGTCTATTCCCGATATTTCCCGTTGGGTAAATGTTGAAAATAATCCATGAGAGCCTTTCTAATTTAGGTTGGCGGAGATAGACCGGAACTTTCAGTAATGTCATAGTTGGAGTGGTAGAGATAGAGATAGATTGAAACCCTTAATAGAGTCATATGGCAAAGGTTGTAAGGATTGAGTTATTAAGTTGAACTAGTAAACAGGCTCCAAACCAGATCCCAATTGTCGATATCGCTGACAACAGTTTCCTCTTCCCCTTCCTCTCCTATTATTTGAGCTATTATGTCGGCCAACGATGTTGTATTGAGAGATGAGGAGCTAATAGCTGCGTTCACAGCATCTCTAATATCGTCTTCAATCAAGTAACTGTTAATAGTGTCAGTGACCATTGTATCTAAGGAGGAACTGGTAATCGTTGCGCTCACAGCATCTCTAATATCGTCTTCGACCGAATAACTGTTGATAGTGTCAGTGACCGTTGTGTCTAAGCCCGCATTGGTAATCGTTGTGTTTACGGTATCTCTAATATCGTCTTCGACCGAATAACTGTTAATAGCGTTAGTGGCCGTTGTGTCTAAGCCCGCATTGGTAATCGCTGTGTTTACGGTATCTCTAATATCGTCTTCGACCGAATAACTGTTAATAGCGTTAGTGGCCGTTGTGTCTAAGCCCGCATTGGTAATCGCTGTGCTTACGGTATCTCTAATATCGTCTTCGATCGAATAACTGTTAATAGCGTTAGTGGCCGTTGTGTCTAAGCCCGCATTGGTAATCGTTGTGTTTACGGTATCTCTAATATCGTCTTCGATCGAATAACTGTTGATAGCGTTAGTGACTGTTGTGTCTAAGCCCGCATTGGTAATCGTTGTGTTTACGGTATCTCTAATATCGTCTTCGACCGAATAACTGTTAATAGCGTTAGTGGCCGTTGTGTCTAAGCCCGCATTGGTAATCGCTGTGCTTACGGTATCTCTAATATCGTCTTCGACCGAATAACTGTTGATAGTGTTAGTGACTGTTGTGGCTAAGCCCGCATTGGTAATCGTTGTGTTTACGGTATCTCTAATATCGTCTTCGATCGAATAACTGTTAATAGCGTTAGTGGCCGTTGTGGCTAAGCCCGCATTGGCAATAGCTGTGCTCACGGTATCTCTAATATCGTCTTCGACCGAATAATTGTTAATAGCGTTAGTGACTGTTGTGGCTAAGCCTGCATTGGCAATGGCCTCCTTCAGGTATGTACTCAGACCGTTATCAACTGAATAATTGTTAATAGCAGTATCAATAGTGATATCCAAAGACGCATTGGTAATAGTATTACTCAGGTAATTTCTAAGCTCGTCATCAACCGAATAAGTGGATACAAAATTATTAATCGTTGTATCCAAAGATGCGTTGACGATGGCATCATTCAGGTAAATACTCAGTCCGTCATCAACCGAATAATTGTTGACAGCGTTAACAATAGTTGTATCTAAGGAAATACTGTTAATAGCATCCATCAAGAAATCATTAAGCTTCTCATCAACCGGATAATTGTTGACAGCATCAGGAATAATTTTATCCAAGGAAGCACTGTTCATGGCCTCAGCCAGAAAATCATCAAGCTTCTCATCAACCGGATAATTGTTGACAGCTGTATGAACATTTGCAGCAAAGGAAGTACTGTCAAGGGCTGTGTTCACAAAGTCAGCAATAGTCGTATTAATAATATCAGTAATAGAATCGTCAATAGCCGTTTGAACTTGGCTCATAGTAGGAGCAGCATTGGCTGTTGTTTGAGCATTGCTCGCTCTTGTTTGAGCATTGCTCGCTATCGTTTGAGCATTGCTTGCTAACAACTGAGCAGTAAGGGCTAAATTCAGAACTATCTGGGCTGCATAGGCTGTAGTAATAATCGTATCTTTTAGGGACACAAATTCACTCTTAGCCAAATAGGAATAAAGTGAGAGTACTGTTTCTGGTAAGCTATCATCACTGAACCTATCTGGGGTCCAGCGAGAGAGATCTAATCTCTGATAGAAATCTAAGCTCTCAGTCGCCAAGTCAGGTACTACCTCAGAGAGCGAAATCTCGGACTCAGTAACAAATGTTTTAACAAAGTTCTCAATACTCCATGTTGTGCCAGCTAAAACTGAAGCCGAGATAGCATTATCCACCTCACTTGATGAGGTAAGTGGGAATAATTCATAAAGTCTAGAGAAGATATCAACAGCCATCAGCTAACTCCAGAAACCAAATATTCTTTAAACCAGTTTTCAGTCACTCACCTTTATGCAACCCTATCCTTAGCCAAAGAGAGTTATCGACCAATTGCAATGGCCCTAAGCCTCGTCTTAGTAATGGAATAATACTGAAAACGAGGCGTTACCATTGCAGCATTTACGCTATCGCTCTTATGCTGTCGCGAGAGCAAACTGGGACTTAATTACTGACCAATTATCAACTTCGCCACCTGTTATGGCCTCTGTTAGGTTATCCAGTGCTGTACCCATATCACTAATTTTAATTTGAAGGGTGTCTGTAAGCGCTGCAAGGGTGATTGTGGTTGCATTTTCTGTGTTAGCTGCCGTCAAAGCACTCTCAGCATCCACAAAGAGATCATAACAAGCACCTGTCGATGTAAGACTACTACCAAAACTAGCAGATCCTTTTACTGCCTCAATTGCCGTTGACAAAGTGGTCTGTAATTGTGGCTCGATTAGCGGGTCGTCTACCAACTCAGACCCAGCCTCTGATACACGGATAGCATTGTCATAGGCTAAATAGACATCTATCAAAGCTTGGCAGGCAGCTTGCAATAAATCATTATCTATTGAGTTCGTAATTGCGTTCCCCAGTGTCCCTGTGCTAATTAGATAGTTTCTTAATGCAAGCTGTGCTCTAAGTTCAGTAATTTGTGAGTCTGCCAACGGGAGAACTGACGTTGTTGACACTTCAACAAGCTCAAGGTTGGCGCTTAGGGTGAGGGAATTATGTAGAACAAATTCATCGAAAATCATCATTAATCTCTCAAAAAAATACAACTATTACAGCGGCCTGATCTCAGTAATGTCTAGTCAGGCTGCAAACTTGTAATCTAATAAACGTAGAGCATCCAGCAAATTCAGTTTGCCAAAACCTGCCTTGGGATGTTTAAACCGTTTATCGAGCTTGTCAGCAGTGTGTTTCAGCAGGTATTTAACCTGTTGGTCGGACAAATTAGCCTTATGGTGTTGTCGTGCATAGGATTTGAGTAGAGCGATCGCACCTGCAACAAAAGGTGAAGCATGGGATGTCCCCGTGGAGAAACCATAATCATTACCAATGTAAGTACTGTAAATATCAGTGCCAGGAGCAACAAAATCTACCTGTTTACCATAGGTAGAAAAGGGTGCAACGTTACCTGATTCATCCAGCGCCCCCACCGCAATCACATGGGGCAATGCACCTGGATAATAAAGTTGTTCTTTACCATCATTACCTGAGGCGGCAACAATGGAAACTCCTTTTCGGCGGGCGTAGTTTACAACGTCTTCATGGGGTAAACCACCACCGGTATGTTCTATCCCTAAACTCATATTAATCACATTTGCTCCATTGTCAATAGCCCATTTAATACCGGTATTAATGTTGTCCACTAAGCCTGCACCAACTTTTTTAGACCCTCTCTTTAGTGCTCCTAACACCCGTACTGGCAAAATCTTGCACTTGGGCACCACACCCAAAGGCATCTTTATCCCCTGACCAGAAACGATTCCAGCCACATGGGTACCATGGCCTACTTCATCGTCTGGGTCTTCGTCATAGCCTAAATAATCACCGAGAAACTTACCGGCACCATCAATAATATCAACAAAATCTGCGCCGGGAAGTAACACATTTTTTAATTCAGGGTGATCGAGATCAACCCCCGTATCGAGAACAGCAATGGTGATTTGAGAATCTCCCTGGCTGTAATCGTGGGCCTCTGGTAGGTAGATGGCTTGACGCGATCGCATACCCGTAGTGAGACTAAACCCCTTAGCAATTACCTGAGGTAGCTCAGCTGTCGCCACTCTCCCAGCCGTGACCGTTTCGACATTAGGAATAACAGCAATATCGTCAATTAACCCTGGTGGAATATTTTTATTCTGTTGCAAAATCAGACGATATGTCCGATCAAACTTACTTTCTCTCTCATCGTGATCCCAATGAGTTTCTCTGGCAGGCCTATACTCCCGCGTCATCTGAAACGAGCACCCATAGTTTTCAGTCACCCTATCCACTGTTGGCGTGAGATATATGGGTGCTGTTGCTTTACGCTGAGCAACATCCTCCCAGTAGGGAATCTGACCAGGGGCAATATCTTTAACTAGGGTCAATAGAATATGAGGTTTCATAGCGATTCCACCGTCAGCCTGAACAGCGTTTTTTCTTCCGAACAGTTATCCATCAGATATCAGCGTGTTTTGTTGCCAAAACGGAGCGTTAGGGTTAACTCGCCCCTACCACAGCCCATTTGACCGTAATCTCGTCAGAATGATTGTTAAATATCCAATCAATACCTCCGTTTTGGCCATTGTCACTCTTTGTGAAATTCTCCTCAATATTGCCATTGGAAACGAAAAGAATTGTTTCGCCTGGCTCCAACGACCAAGCATTCTGATCTTTAAGGGGGACTAGCTCGTCTGCTCCCAGTCCTGAGTCTTCATCGCCTATTTTGATTGTTTCTCCTCGCCCGACTAGTAAGCAGCCAGCCGGTGAACCGGGTAGAAGGTATGAATCAAATGCCTCTGTATACACAGAAGTATAGCCAACATAGTCAATGGATTTACCCTCTGCAAAAATTTTCCAGGTCCCTTCAGCTGAGAAATAAAATGTTAGGGTATGCTCAAAGTTATTCTTAAACAGGTATCCCGATGCGGCCTCAACCTTAAATCTACCGTTAGTAGGAGTCTCTCTATTAACTTCAAGGAACCACCAAACAGTAATACTATCTGTAGCAGATAGATCATACAAATCGCTACTTTGAGAATAATAATTACAAAGCAAGGAGACGCTTTCTTTTAGATCCAGGCTAATGGTAGTCTGCTCTCCCACCTCTTCATAGTGCTCTGCTTGCTTAATTAATAGGGCACCCACTGGAAATGTGGGCTTGAGAACATGTGAGGGAACTAGAATTGATTCGGCTGGATCAACTGTCTGGCCAAGGGAAGTGAGCGACAATGGATTTTCTAGCTCACCTGGCAATAGCTCATCTGGAACCTCGACTGACCATGTCCCTTTAACATCAGGGACAAAGGTTACTTTCACCTTAAAATCAGTGGGATTCGTAAACAGTTCACCTTCATTGGCATTGGCAACAACTGATAACTGACCATAGTTCAAAAACGAAGACAGCAAAATTGGTGTTGTATTAGTAACAGCTGGCTCTTCTACAATTGTCGATGTTGTTTCCCCATTTGCAGAATTCACTGAACTGGCCAGTCCAAACCCTTGGCTAATCGCTGTCCAATTTGCTGTTGAGCGTGATTTCTTAACCATATTCTCTAAAACAGATACTATTTACTTCGATCACGTTCAGCCACCCATTCAGAGCAGACATTCTTCTCTGAATTCACTTGATATAGGTTTACAGGGTGCAGAAACTCTAATTTTCTGGATGGCTATAACAGCTCACCAAAAAACTTTTTATCAAAAACCATACAAGCAGGGAATAACGCCTAAAATCAGGCATCGTGACAGCATCACGACAGACAATCAAACGTCTTCTTGGACCATATCTTCTATCTTCAAACAAAGAGTAGCAAGATTTTAGCCTCAAGAAAAGCATGCTACCAAAAAGCTAAAACCCATACTATAGGCTCTCTTATTTTATTAGCTACAACACGCAAAGAAACATCTGTCAAACAGATCTAGTGCTACTTAGCTCAAAAAACAAAAGGCTTCTGGGTACATCACCAACTTAAACCAGTAGACCTATCATAGACAAGGGAAGAAAATACCGCCAGACATTTCGAGACATTTCAATTTTTCTTAGCAAATGAAACAATGCTTTACCAAACAATCCATGCAACAATAATTACCTATACTACAAGATCATAATCTCGGTGTAGCGTTGCACCGAGATTACAGGCAATATTTAAAGTAGTCTCGGTATAGCATTGCACTAGCTCCAATGGGTCTTTCGAACACAACAGAGCTGTCGCAAATGATCGTTTCCTCCACCCACATTATTCATATCTTTGACCGAGAAGGGGATATTGCTGAAGTGCTTTACAACGTTAATAATTTGCGCCATACCGGTGTCGTAGTGTGGGCCGACACAATTATTTTTTGAAGACGATCCCAATCGATTATGGGGCAAGCTGGAAGCTCAGCCAATAGTGACGTATCATGCGGTTAATTCGTGGGTAACCATAACGCATCAAATCACAATAACCTTGGCCATTTTATGAAGTAAAGCTTGCCATTATCCAAGATGAATTCTGAAACATCTATTCCAGATCCCAATGGGCATTCTTCCCTGGAAACAGAGATCATACGCTTACGTAAATTAGTTGAAGACTTAACGCTAAAAAATAGCGAATTAGAAACTATCGTTGAAATTATTACAGATCACTCAACAACCCTGGAAAATAATCTCAAAGAACAGAATCAAACCATGGTAGATTACATTGAACAAGTCAATACAATTACGGCGGCAGCTATTACAGTTCAAAACAATACCTTTAATCCTAATAGTCTAAAATCTATCTCTGCCCGAACCGATGAGCTAGGCAACTTAGCTCAAGTTTTTTCAGAAACGGTACAATCCGTTAAACATCATGAGCAGCAGCTAATTGATGCCAATAAACACCTTTCCGATCTTTTAGAGGCCTACAGTCGATTTGTCCCTGAAGAATACCTGATTTTTCTTAAGCAAGATAGTATTATCAATATTCAACTGGGGGATCACGTTAGTAAAGAGATGGCCGTTATGTTTTCTGATATCCGCTCATTTACAACCCTGTCGGAACACATGACCCCCCAGGAAAACTTTAACTTCATTAATGCTTACCTACGACGGGTTAGCCCAGAAATTCGTAATCACAATGGCTTCATCGTTAAATATCTAGGGGATGGCATGATGGCAGTTTTTCCCGAAAGCGTTGATGATGCACTGCAGGCGGGCATTGCCAAAGCTAAGCGAGTGACAGAATATAATCAGCACCGTTTGTCTGCGGGGTACCAACCATTGGAAGTGGGTATTGGTATTCATGTGGGGCATATGATGGTAGGCATGGTTGGTGAAGCTAATCGTATGCAGGGCGATGCCTTCTCAGACAATGTCAACTTGACTGCTCGGCTAGAAGGGTTAACCAAATACTATGGCGCATCGCTCCTCATTTCAGAGGAAGTTTTGGGGCAGTTAAGTCAGCCTGAACAGTACACTTTTCGATTGTTAGATCGCGTTATCGTCAAGGGGCGTCAAGAACCCATTACCATTTATGAAGTCTTAGAAGCTGACCTTGAAACCTCTCATTTTCTAAAAAAGAAGACTCTTGCCCTGTATCAACAGGCAAGAAAATTCTATCAAGAGGGCAACTGGGTTCAGGCACAGAGGTATTTTGAACAGGTTCTAAAGATCAACCCAATAGATAAAACAGTACAATTTTACTTAGAACGGATTCAACAATTAAGCCAACGGAGCCTTCCTAATGGTTGGCAAGGCATTTGGAGCTTTACTCAAAAATAACGGTTAATAAATTGAATTACATTTACTCATTTATAACTTTCTACTCTCATTGTCAGGGTTCAAGCTGCAGGTTCCATTATGCTCCCCAATACTTTCTCTGAAACTGTTGCCTTAACAAAACAGTTTGTATTAGCAGAATTTGATAAAACAATTCAAAATCAACAGCTTTACTATCACAATCGCTGGCATATCAAGACTGTCCAACGACGAGCCAATCAAATCTTTTCTATCGTTGCCCCCCATTGGCAAAAGTCTAATCAGGACACCCAGAAAAACCCTGATCTAAGTCGCATACACAGCCTACTTGATTTGTGTGTAGCAACCCACGATATGGTACAAATCTTCTTGCCTCAAAGTCATCCCCATATTACTCGTCGGCGAGCCAGTGGAGAGAGTGAAAAGGCAACATGTGACAAGTTGTTGACCTATATTTGCCAGCTTAATCAGAACCTGGCATTAGCTGGGAAATTTCAAGCGCAGTTTTCTGAGAAAGATATTGAGTTACTCCAATTGGCAATTCTAGGCACAATTTGCACCTATAGTCCTTTAGAAGAATCTATTTATCAACCTGCTTTATATGATTCCGAAAATCCACCCCATATTATCACTCGTATCCTTGCTCTAGCCGATATTTCATCCCTGGGGATGGATGGTGTTACAGTTTATAATCGGGAAGGGAGTCTAATCTTTTTAGAAGAGAATCCAGATATTATTCCCTACATTCAAGAACAGAAAATAGAACTGTTATCAGCAGAACATCCCGAACTTGCTGAAAGTTTTAGACAGCGCTTACTCAAGCGAGCCCGCTGGCAACTTAGCTTTGCCCGTTCCCGATTGAGCAGAACGATTCAAGAATTAATGTTTTTTTCTGATGACGTCATTGACGCCTTGGTTAGAGACGCGTTTCCCTATTTAAATGAAGAGACTCTCAGGATAGTTGAAAAAACTACACCCACAGCTGTATCAACATCTTTGCAACAATTGCTTAAGTTTTTTCAACTAGACCCAGATCTAATCAAAAATCAGCTACAAACTCCGTCAAGGCTTGAATCATAGCAACTTTATTCTGCTCCTCTACCAAATACATATGCCCTCCAGGGAACAACTTCAATTGGAATGTCTGATCGGTCTGCTCCTGCCATCGCATCAGATCTTGAGTGTTTACCCCTTTATCATTCTCCCCCCCTAACGCTAAAATGGGACAGGATAAAGGGCCTCTAGGATAATAACTATAGGTTCGATTCAGATATAAGTCTGCCCGATAAATTCGCAATAACAGTTCCATCATCTTAGTATCTTGCAAAACCACCTCCGGTGTCCCCTCATCGGCCCGTAGCTCGGCAATTAATGTTGCATCATCCTGCTGGTCATCGCGCTGAGCTGCAAAAGTATGAGGTGGCTGACGTGCCGAAACAGCCAAAGCTACAGGAGCATATCCAAAACGATCCCGCAGTTGATGGGCTACTTCAAAACTCACTAAAGCTCCGAAGCTATGGCCAAACAAAACAAATGGCTGATCACAATGGGGGGTAAGCGCCTGTACCAAGGGTTCAACTAACTTCGGCCACTGGGTCAACAGCGGCTCACGAAACCGAGTTTCACGACCTGGCAATCGTAATGCCCAAAGATTTATCCATCCAGGCATGGCTGCTGGCCAATGGCGAAAAAACACACTACCAGATCCAGCAGGAGGGAAACAAAATACATTCAGTCGAGCCTGAGATCGCTGCTCACCTAAGGGTATCAGCCAGTCAGCGCTATTCTCTGGTATATGTGTCATTCCACCTAAACCCAACATTCAGTAGCTGTTTATTAGTACTACGACATAATAGCTACCAGCGATAACGGTATAGTTTAAACACTTCTGAACTTTTGACATCAATACGGCAGATCTACATGACTAACATAACCTACATCATAAATCGATAAAACACACCTAAAACCCCCGCAATTTATCTGAGTATACGGCTATCAATGAAATTCCCCCGCCACACAACAGAATATATAACGAGCCAATTATCGCAACCATTGCAAATGAGATACCCCAATCATAAAGTTGTCCCCCACACAACAGCCCTATATTGGTTGCCAAGTTTGCAACAGAAACCATCAGGGCATAGGTAAACCCCTCTGCTCCTTGGGGGCAGATTTGTACCACTAGCCCAAAAAGTCCTAGAGTTCTTAATGTGACCGTAAACCCGCGAACAAGGTAAACGCCATAGGCGCTGGAAACATCCTGCATAAAGGATAAGCTCAGCAGGGAAATTGCACCACTGATGATGACTAATCTTAAAAGGGGTAGTTTTGGAAAGCGTTGCGTTAGAATTCCAAAGGCAATTGCCCCCAACCCTAATCCCAAACACTCCACCGCTTTAAGATTACCGATTAGCGTGTTGCTAAAGTCCAAGATCTGCCGCTGGTAAACATAGTCCACTGGAGTTGGGCTAATGTCCAGCAACAGGATCAAGCCAAGCATCAATTTTAGGTTGGGTTGCTTGGCTGCCTGCCAAAATTGTTGCCAACTTCGGCCTAGAGTAAACGTTTTATTGGGTTGTTCAGGAAAGAAACTTAGAACAGCGATAAAGCCAATTCCTGGGAAAATTGTGCTCAGTAGGAACACAGTTGAAAGAGGGGTGTGCTCGGCTAACCACCCACCTAGACCGTACATTGCGATCGCAGTAAATCCTAATCCCGCCCACTGAGAAGCTTGCAGGATATTGGCGTTGCCTTGTTTCTGACCTTCTACCACCATTAATTTATCTGCTACTACATCAGAAAATGCCACACCAGTGGAAATCACCAGGCCCAAGGCAACTAAACTTATAGCTGAGGGTTCAGACCAACTTGTGATCATCACAAAGCTCACAATGATGCCGCCATAACAAATGAGTAAATAACTTTTGAAGGTATGACCAAACAGGGGCACCCCATCGACTAAAAGACCCCAAAGAGGTTTGATAAACCAAGGTAGAACGACTACTAGCTGAAAACTAGCCAGCTGAGTGGCAGAAAATCCTAGCGTATCGGTCAGATAAGTTACAAGGGGTAGAAAGGCTAGTCCTGGATTACTACAAGCCGCTTGAATGCCATAGAGCAATACCATGAAACCAATGAGCTGAATCATGCTCCCCCCTTTAGAATGTAGAGGTGTCCCATGCATGGAACACCTCTACACCTTATAGGCTCCTAGGCTCCTTATGTATTGTTTTGAATCAATCCCTTGGTTGATCTAAAACTTATCTAAACAAATCGGCTGGATCAGCATCCTTGAGTTTTACCAGGGCAATAATGCTAGCTAAAGAACAGGTAATCACAGTCAAGATAAAAATAGTGCATATTCTTGCCACACTCATATCCATAGGCAGGCGAGTTTGGTTTTGAATAAATCCGAATAAATATAGACAAATAATAACGCCAGGAATAAATCCCAGGACTGCCATCATCACACTTTCCTGAAGAACCGTATTCATTAAATACCGATTGGTATATCCAATGGCCTTGAAAGTAGCGTATACCGAAATATATTCAGAGATTTGGGTAAATAAAATCTGGTAGATAATCACCCCACCAAATAAAGAACTCATCATTGCCACAGTATTAAAAATAAAGCCAATAGGAGACCCTGTATGCCAATATTGCTTCTCACTCGCCATGGCTTCTTCTTTAGTCAAAACTGTTAAACCGTTAGGTAAGATTTCAGCAATTTTTTGTTTGACTTCCTGGGGATCACTTCCTGTTTCTAAGATAACAAGACCAATGTTGACTTGAGAGATAGGATGATTAAATAGGTGCGAAAAGTTCAGATCACTGGTCACCATGATGCCATTGGCAGATAAAATGCCGCCACCCAGAGAAAAGAGACCGGCAATCTTAATTTTCTTATCTGCCGCTTCTGTGATGAAAGATCCCTGATCTTCGAGGTTCTGAATAATTGGCCCATATCCAGACTGGGAAAGCTGATCATACAGGTAGGTATTGGCCTGGGTAATGACATTCAATTGCTGATTGATTTCAGACAAATTAAACGCAGACTGATTAGGATCAAAGGCGAATATAAGAATTACTTTTTTAGCTAGTGTCTGGGGATTTCTGAGGCCAGCAGACTTGAAATAAAGTGGACGACTTGACGCTACTCCCTGGATAGCGGAAATCTGAGACAAGACCCTTTTGGAAAAATTCTCTGCTCTGAGTGCCCAAAAGTTTTCTGCTTGATCAGATTGAATAAATAGATCCGCCTGCAATGCTTTATGAATTGTCACTGCATCTTCAAAAATACCATCCCTTAGTGCCGTAGCCACAAACATCAGGACAACAGAAAGAGTGACACTAAGCAGACTGATAAACAGGCGAGACTTTTTGTGGGTTAATTGTAGCCATGCCTCTGAGTCGAAAATATTCATCATGGATTGAGCGACTCAATTACTGATAAAGAGTGAACAACAATATAGTCACTATGGGGTTTGGATGGTAACGTCAGCCTCCATATGAATAAATTGTTCTACTTTTTGGCTATCAGATGGGTCCAAGCGAATCTTCACTTCAAAAACCCTGGCGTCAATTCCTAAGGCGGGATCATTATTAAAGATTCCTTTCTGGTCAATTTGAGGTGAAATTTGTTCCACTGTTCCTTGTAGGGCTTCCATCAGGGCACTAATTTTAACCGTTGCGGTTTGTCCAGGTTTGAGCCTGGAAATATCGGTCTCGTAAACCTCCGCCAGAACGTACATGGCTTGAGTTTGCCCTAACTCCAGGATGCCATCGTCAAATTTCACTCGCTCACCGGCCTGGGTATGGATTTTCAAGACACGTCCAGCGACTGGCGCTCGGACCCTAGCAAGCTCCACAGTGGCTTCTGCTTCTGCCACGGCGGCTGTCGCTTCCTCCAGCTCGGCTTGGGCTATGGTCACATCAACGGGGCGCACCTCGGTCAATTTGTCTAAGGTGGCGCTTTCACGGCGAATTTGTTGGGCGCGGGTGGATTGGATATTTTCTAGCTGGGCCTCGACTTCATCGAGTCGGGCTTGGGCAATTTCGAATGCTTCTTGTTTATCTTCCAGGTCAGCAATACTGATAGCTCCTTCATTGTAGAGGGTTTGAAATCGTTGATAGGAGCTTTCTGCATTTACTAACTCAGCTTGCATACGAGTAATCAGCGCCTGTTGCTCAATTACTTCGGTACGTACTTGAGCTTCTAGATTGGCAATCTGAGCCTCTTGAGCGGCTAGATCCCCCAATTTCGCGTCTCCCGCTAATATTCCCTCTAGCTGAGCCTGAGCCACAGCCATTCTCTTTTCGGCCCGAGTTAGACTGGCCTGTTGCGCATAGAAAGGGTCAAGAAGAGCTAGCACTTGCCCTTGAATGACAGTTTCCCCTTCTTGAACCTGGAGCTCAATTACTCGAACATCAGCTAACTGGCCTGCACCAGAAATGTTAATAACACCATCCTTAGGAACAATTCGTCCTAATGCGGCAATGGTGGGAGATGGAGTGTCAGGGGTTTCAATGGTCTCCAACTCCGTTTCCTGTGCCTGAGAGGTTCGAGATATTACCTGATTATAAATAGGCCAGGCAAGTACCGTGAAAACGATTAGCACAATGGCCCATTTATATTTTCGCAATATCACCAGTGAATTAAGCTGCATGATGTCAGTTGGTCTATATCTACACGCGTCGGAAGCTACAAAATCTACGCTAGCAACTGACGGGGCTTTTAGTCCGTTATTACCGTACTTTCTTTAACGTTAATAATCTTGCATAATGGCAGAAATATATTTTTATGTCAGTTTTGAAATGATATTAATTTGACTGACGCTTAGCATCAATGGGCAATGCGACACTACGACTTTGACTGGATCAGAACGGTTGTTATTCTTAATCTCATTCCTCTACACGTGGTCTGGTTGATGTTGTTTATCCCAGGGTTTTCACAAGTAGAGACAGCAAGTATGACAGCCTTGCTCTTGAAACTTTACATTGCCTTAGTGTCATCGTGGCATATGCCTCTTCTATTTTTGATTGCAGGCTATAGCGCAGCGGTCTCTTTAAGCAAACGATCAATTCGTGATTTTTACAGAGAACGGATTCAGCGACTTTTAATTCCCCTCGTTATATTTATGGTAACGTTGGGACCGATACAACGGTATCTTTGGCCTAACCATCTAGTCCCTCGTAATCTCACTGATTTTTTCATACATTACTTGCCCTTGCACATGGGGACAATTTTGCTGGGGCCTTGTGGTTCACGGTTGGGGCCTCGGTGGGAACATCTGTGGTTTCTTGCCTATCTCTTGGTGATGAGTTTCACTGTTCTAGTCGTCTTAATTCGATTGTCTAGGGCAACTATCATGGCGATGGCAAACTTGCTGTATCGCCATATTATTTGGCTACCGATGCTCGGTTTTGGTGGTGCCATGGCAACTTTAGGATATGTGTGGCCCTTGTTTGACTGCCAAACTCTGTTTCAGGACTGGGGACATTTTGTCTATAACCTATGGGCGTTTGTGATTGGCTATCTGATGTATGCAGACTCCCGTCTGGGCAAGGCTATCCAAGCCAAATCTGGTTTGTTTTATAGCCTATTCCTGGTCAGTTTACTGGCACGCTTATTGCTGTTGAGCCAATACCAGGAAAACTTTTATGGAGATACGTCTGATCTGGGGCTATACCTGCTGCGTTCTGCTATAACGGGGGTTCATACCTGGAGCGCGATCGCATCAATCCTGATTCTTACCCGCCGTCATCTGGCCACCATAACCAATCCCTTCCTGAAATACATGGGTCAGGCTTCATTACCGATTTATATCGTGCACCATCCTCTGATCGTGATTTTGGGGCTCTATATTCCTAAACTAGGACTCAGCATCTTTCCCGAATTCTTAGTGTTGACCATTTTGACTACCCTATTCACCTTCCTAACCTATGAGTTGCTAATTAAACCCTGGTCCTTAGTTCGCATGGGCTTTGGCATGAAACCATAGGGAGAACAAAATTTTCCTAAAGCCGCTGCGGTAAACTCACACCAAAAATCCAGTTACCTGGTGCTTGAACATCATCGCTATAGAGAAACTGAGCAAAGATGGTTTCAAATTCTTCCTGGCAAAGATGGCCATCCTGGTTGAGATCTAGAGTATGAAATGCTTCTTCCAATGCTTCTGTCCGAATGCCATAGGCCTGGTAGAACGTGCGCAACTCATCTATAGCCACCCGGCCATCTTGGTTAGTGTCAATGACCTGAAGAAAGAGATCGGCAAAGTCATAATCCACCTCTTTCTCCAACCAATGTAGCCATTCAGCCCGATCAATACATTGATTGCCATCACGATCGGCCAGCTGTTGCAACATTTCACCAAACCCCACTAAGGAAGCCTGCAAAACCTCATATTCCGATGTTCCTGGGGACCAACCACGAAGTTTGGCCAAGGCCTGCCCCGCTTGTCGAAAATCTTTGAGTTCAATGGTGCCACTGTTATCAAGATCCAACAGTTCAAACAAATGTATTAACTTCTGTTGACGACGACGACGCATGATCGCCGAGAAACGGGAATGGGTAACTTGCTGCCAACAAAGAATGACCGCAACGGCAATTAAGGCTGAACCAGTCCAGTAGGGCCAATTTTCTCCCAAGCTTCCAAACAAAAAACCGGCCCAAACGGATCCTAAAAAGGTAGCTAAGCCAATCACAGACTGCATCAAGCCCAGGGTCTTACCCTGTTGTTTCGCCCCAGCTAACTGACTGAGTAAACTGGCCAGTACTGGATTGCCTAATGCTTGGGCAAAAATTGTCAATAACAGCGCTGCCAGTAACTGAGGAACATTGTTTGCAAAGGGAATCAGCACAAGCCCCAGGGCGGCCATCGCAGAACTCCATAGGAGTAACTTAATCTCTCCCACCCAACGGGTGAGTCGACCGAGCAAACTCAGTTGAATGATGGCAATGGTTAAACAATAGAAAATCAGCAAATAACCAAATTCCTGGGCTCCCCAACCAAAACGCCATTCACACCACAGGGCAAAAATAGCTTGAATGCCAATGCCACCGAAAAAGGTGATAAAGGTTAACGTGATCAGCATGCCAACCAATGGACGTTGGAGAACTTGCTTAAGCTCAGGGAGCAATTGAGCCAGGGGATGCCGGTGCTGAACTGCTGGCTTGAATCTTATGGGCTTCACTTCGGGCAACGCGCCAAAGGCCGCACAAAATGTTACCCCGGAAGCAATGGTGGCGGCTAAAGCCGGTAAACGAAAATTTGGACTGGTTGAGTCACCACCGATCAAAAGTCCGGCAATCACAGGGCCAATCACAAAACCAATCCCAGCTGCAGCGCCTAGAAATCCTAATTTCTTAGTGCGCTCTTCAGATGTGGTCAGGTCTGAAACATAGGCTTGAGCAATCACCATGCTGGCACTGCTCAAGCCCCCTAGAATACGGGCCATAAACAACATCCATAAAGTGTTAGCAAAGCTAAGCCACAAAAAGGATAAAGTTGTCCCCGCAATGTTGAAAAGAAACGCCGGACGACGGCCGATGCGATCGCTCAAACTGCCCCATAAGGTGGGTGCAAAGGTCAACATCATAGGAAATAACCCCAGCAAAATGCTGATTGCCAATGGAGACGCATCCAGGGATTGGGCATAGAAAGGCAACAGGGGAAGCACGATGCCAAAGCCCAGAAAGTCCATTAAGATACTGGCCAGTAGGACTACCAAAATCTTAGTTTCGTTTCCCTTTTGAATCGTTTGAACCATTGATATGCCCATGGGTTGTCTCTAATGTTTTCCTAGCAAGGATTTATCAAATGAAAAGGTTTTATTATACTGTGCATACGACTCTCTCTCGACTGAGATTAACTGAGCTGGTAAATCGATATTTCGATTTATTTATAGGGGGAGACAGTCGTCCTGTTTTCTTTAATATTGATCAAACCTGCCCCGAATTAAGAATTGTAGATAATGCGCTTAATGAGATTTATGCAGAGCTTTTAGATTTGTTGCCAGATCAGAGCCAAATACCTAAATATCATGAGGTTGATCAATATCAAACCACCATCTCCCAAGGGAGTGATCCTCAAAAAAGTTGGCGGACCTTTATTTTATTCTCCTTAGGAGAAAAGCCACTGAAAAATCGACAACGATGTCCTAAAACCGTGGAAGTAATCCATCAAGTGCCGGGGCTAGTACAGGCTATGTTCTCCATTTTGGATCCAGGGAAAAGTATTCCCGCCCACGAAGGCCCTTCCCGAGGATATTTACGTTATCATCTGCCTTTAATCGTTCCCGATATAAATCCGCCAACAATTTACATCAAAGATCAGCCCCACACCTGGCAAAAGGGCAACAGTATTCTCTTCGATGATACCCATGTACATCAGGTTCATAACAATGCCTCCGAAAGCCGAATTGTTCTGATTTTGGACATTCTGCGTCCCATGCCTTGGCCTGCTCATATTGTTAACCTAGGGGTACTTGTATTTGCTAGATATACGTATGCCAAACGTCTTAAATTTTAGGCACGGATTACAGGGAAGATTCACGATTCAGACCTCATAATTAATTTGCAAGAAATTGAGCTGTGACATGGGGGTTAAAGCGAAATATAGGACTTCAGGTAATGGGTGATTGGAGTTATCTGATCGGCTTCTCTCAAGAGACTAAAGTGATCTCCAGAAATAGTAAATTGTTTGAAGTCCCCTTGGATAATTTGCTCCCAACGGATCTGTTCCCAGCTCAGACTAGCTGAATTTCGGACTCGCTCCGAGATTTTATCTGAAGCCTGTGTCACAGATTCGCCAGCACTGATGAGTAATGCTGATCCACCATAGGACTGGGGACGATATTGGTGTAGGGCCAGCACATTAGCCTGAAATACTTGCCAGAGATGCTCTAAACGGTGAAACGTCACACCGGGAGGCAGAAGCTGGTGCTGCTGGCTGAACTCAAATGCCTGGGCAAGGGACATGGGAGAAGTTTGAAGGATTTGTAATGGGGAGGGTAAGGGTTGCCCCATCTGTCCAGCCAAGTCTTTGAGTAGCTCCATCAACAACCACCCCTGATTGAATTCTGGGTGATTCATTGGGTCATTTTCCCCACCAGTGACTATATTTGGACAGTAGAGGTAACTATCAATCAAACCTAATAACGCTACCGTTTCCCCTTGCTGGCTAAGCTGCTGCGCCATTTCATAAGCAACAACGCCCCCCATGGACCAACCCACCAGATGATAGGGGCCCTGGGGCTGAACCGTTCTAATTTCTTGGCAGTACGTTGCTGCCATGGCCTCAATGGTGGTCAACGGTTGCTGTTGCCCCATCAGCCCCAGGGATTGGAGGCCGTACAGGGGATAGTCTGCCCCTAGCTGCTGACTCAGGGCGGCATAGCAAAAAACATTTCCACCGATGGGGTGGATACAGAACAGCGGTGTTTTGTTCCCTTGTGCCTGAATCGGAACTAGAACCGTATCTGAAACGTTATCAATCCCCCCATCCCGCTCAAGATACATGGCCAACTGTTCAATCGTGGGAGATTGGAACAGGATAGCCAAGGGCAGATCGGCCTGAAATTCTTGCTGTAGCCTGACCATCAGCTGAACTGCCAGGAGGGAGTGCCCGCCCAAATCAAAGAATGTACTCTGCACACTTATGGGGCGAATCTCCAGGATTTCTGACCAGATTTTGGCCAGCCGCAATTCAATCGGCGTGCGGGGTGCAATGTAGGTTTGGGAGGAGAGAGACTGTGCTAAAGCCCCATCAGGAGCCCTTAAGGCATGGCGATCTACTTTTCCGTTAGGGGTGAGTGGCAGGGTATCCAAGGGGACTACCAACTGAGGGACCATATAGGGGGGTAAGGACTGTTTCAGATAGTCTTTTAAGGCACTGGTCTCAATCGCTCCATTTGTTTCATTTTTTGCTTCATTGTCTGTCTCGTTACTGATAGCCTGGACAACAACATAGGCGATCAATGTCGAGTGACCCAGGGAATCAGTCTGGGTAACAACAACACATTGCTGCACCTGGGGGTGGCTATGGAGCACCGCTTCAATTTCCCCTAGCTCAATACGAAAGCCACGAATTTTTACCTGGTCATCCAGACGACCCAAATAGTCAATATTGCCATCAGGGCGATACCGCACACGATCGCCTGTTTTATAGAGTCGTCCTGTGCCAAAGGGATGGGGTATAAAGTTCTCTTTTGTTAATGCTGGCTGGTTTAGATAACCTCGGGCCAGTCCGGCTCCGCCAATGTACAATTCACCAGGAATGCCCATGGGCATCGGTCGATGGTGAGCGTCCAGGACATAGGTTTGGACATGGGCCAGGGGTCGCCCTATGGGTACTTCGACTAACCGGGTTCCTTCAGAAGTCTTATTGGTGGAAAAATTGTAAGTGGTGGCCACAACGGTGGTTTCTGTGGGGCCATAGCTATTGATCAGCTGGGGAAACTGCCCGACATTTTGCTGCCAATGGTTAACCTGCCTGGGGTCTGCCCGTTCTCCTCCAATAATGACTAACCGCAGAGGCTGCAAAGATTGGGGGATAAATTGGGAAACCAGTTGATGCCAGTAGGCCGTGGGTAAATCGAGGACGGTAATTTGCCAGTTCTGGCATTGGGACCAGAATCGGTCTAAAGCCAGCATTTCCTCAGTTCTTAGCACCAGGGTGGCTCCGACGCTCAAGCAGGGATAAATTTCTTCGACAGCAGCATCAAAGCTAATGGAGGCAAACTGTAGTACCCGGTCTGTGGGGGAAAACCCATAGGTGGTGATGGCCGTTTGGGTAAAGGCTATCAAGGCCTGGTGCTCAATCAAAATGCCCTTAGGTTGGCCAGTGGAACCGGAGGTATAGATGACATAGGCCAAATTCTCAGCACCCACCTGACTGATGGGATTGTTAGAGGGGCAGGTGGCAATGGTTGACCAGTCGCTATCTAAACACACCGTTTTTGCCCCGTGGTCTGGCAATGCTGTCAGCAAATGGTGCTGGGTCAGCAGAAGAGATAGGCCAGTATCCTGTAGCATAAAGGCAAGGCGAGCTAGGGGATTGGTGGGATCGATGGGAACGTAGGCTGCGCCAGCTTTGAGGATGCCCAATAGCCCCACTACCATGTCGAGGGAGCGGTCTATACAAATGCCCACAAGGGTTTCGGGACCTATGCCCAAGTCTTGGAGATAATGTGCTAGCTGGTTAGCTCGCTGGTTTAAGGCTTGATAGCTCAGGTGTTCCGATTCCAGGCTGACGGCGATCGCATCTGGTGTGCGTTGCACCTGGGCCTCAAACAGGTGATGAATACAGTCGTAGGTCTCTCGGGTTTGAGCATCAGAGACCAACTCACTGACTAACTCACTATGGGCACCACTCCATTCCATCAATAGCTGGTGTCGTTCTGGCTCCGTCAGGAGGGATAGCTCACTGATGGGGCTGGATGCACTGGTCACCATGCCCTGCAGCAGGGTGATAAATTGCTGGGCCATGCGCTCAATGCTGTCGGGGTTAAATAGGTCGCTGTTGTATTCCCAATGGGTGACCAGGGCAGGGGTGGTGTCTGTGATCGACAGGGTGAGGTCAAATTTTGCGATCGCACTATCCACAGCCAGAGGCGTCAGGGTAAGTTCCGATGGGCCAGCGGGCAACGAAGCCAGGGGAGCAATCTCAGCATCCAGGGCAAACATCACCTGGAAAAGGGGAGAATAGGCCAGGCTACGCTCAGGCTGTAGGGCTTCCACGATTTGTTCAAATGGCACAGTTTGATGGTCGTAAGCCTCCAGGGCCATCTGTTTCACCCTGGTTAGAAAGGCAACAACCGTATCTGTTTCATCCACACCAAGGCGAAGCACCAGCGTATTTACAAAAAAGCCGATCAAAGGTTCCAGTTCAAACCGCTGACGATTTGCCACAGGGGTACCCACTGCAATATCCCGTTGCCCACTGTAGCGATGGAGCAGAAGTTGGAAGGTGCCTAGCAACAGCATAAATAGGGTGACATCCTGCTGCTGGGCAAAAGCACGCACCTGCTGGCTTAAGTCTGGCGGCAAGCTGATCCTATGGGTCCGCCCCTGAAATGTTTGGACGGCAGGACGGGGGCGATCGGTAGGCAATTCTAACAACGGTGGTAGATTGGCCAACTGTTGTTGCCAGTAGCTTAACTGGGTGGCTAAATCTTCCCCCTGTAACCACTGGCGCTGCCAGAGGGCATAGTCAGCATATTGAATTTTTAACGGCGGCAGGGTCGCAGGTTGGCCCTGGGCATAGGCTGTGTAGAGGGTGCTCAGTTCCTGAATCAGCACCTGCATGGACCAACCATCGCTAATAATGTGATGTATTGTTACCGCTAGCACCGCAGCCCCGTCATCGAGATTGACTAACGCCATCCGTAGTAAGGGACCTTGTTCCAGGTCAAAAGGTTGTTGTGCCCTTTGCAACAACCAATCCTCCAGGGGAATCTCCAACGTTGGGATAACCACTAACGGAATTTGCACTGTAGGCTTAACCACTTGCCTGGCCACACCCTCAACAACGGGAAATCGAGTACGCAGACTCTCGTGACGATGCACCAGGGTATCCAGGGCCCGTTGCAAAGCGGCGGCATTGGGTCTGCCACTGATGCGAACGGCTGCAAAAATGTTATAGATGGCCAATGGCTCCGCCTGTTGTTGTACCTGATTTTCCTGCTGCTCCAGCTGAGCCAAAAACCATAATCGTTCCTGGGCAAAGGAGAGGGGGATAGGAGAGTCATTCTGGGATCGAGGCGTAATGGGAGGGACAGACCGAGAAGGGTAGGCAGCCTTATCCAGAGCAGCATCCAGGGCATCTATAGTAGGAGATTCAAACAGGGTGCGCAGGGGCATTTCCAGATCTAATGTGCTACGAATACGAGCAACTAACTGGGCCGCAAGGAGAGAATGACCCCCCAGGTCAAAAAAGCTATCGTGGAGACCAATGGTATTAATGGGTCGGGATAACACATCAGCAAAGAGACTGGCCAGGTGTTTTTGTCGCTCTGTAATCGGGGCAATATAGGTGGCTGCGGGACTCGCTCCATCAAATACAGGCAGGGCCTGACGGTCAATCTTGCCGTTGTCAGTCAAGGGGAATGCGGTAAGAGACATGATCCCTGTTGGCACCATATAGTCAGGCAAATGCTCCTTCAAATAGGCTTTCAGAGCATAGGTATCTATATCGCCCGTCTCTGTTGCATCAGTCTCTGTTGCGCCAGAGTTTAGATCGCTATTGGGCACCATATAGGCCACCAGACAGGGATCGCTAGAGGCATTGGCCTGGGAAATAACAATACATTGTTGTACTTGCGGGTGCTGACTGAGAACCGTTTCGATTTCACCTAGCTCGATGCGAAAACCGCGAATTTTTACTTGATGGTCCAGCCGTCCCAGATACTCAAGACTGCCATCGGTGTGATACCGCACCCAGTCGCCTGTTTTATACAGTCTCCCTGCTCCAAAAGGGTTGGCAATAAATCTCTCTGCCGTTAGCTCTGGTCGATTGAGATAGCCACGAGCAAGACCGGCACCACCAATGTGTAATTCCCCTGCCACCCCAATGGGCACTGGCTGTAGACCATGATCCAATACATAAATTTGAAGGTCAGCTAAGGCTTTACCAATGGAATTACAAGATTGTTGTGAGTGCTCAGCCGTTAACGCTTGATGGGTAACATGGACCGTTGTTTCGGTGATGCCATACATGTTGATTAATTGGGGCTGATTCTCACCATGGCGATTAAACCAGGGTAGGAGACTTTCCACCTGTAGTGCCTCACCGCCAAAAATGATGTAGCGCAGCCCAAGGGAATCAACAGCGTGGTCTTGATCAACCTGCATCAATTGCTGAAAGGCTGAAGGGGTTTGATTAAGCACTGTGACCTGATGACGCACCAATAAATCATAAAAGTCTTGGGGAGAGCGACTCACCCAATAGGGCACAATCACCAAGCGACCACCGTGGCATAATGCCCCCCAGATTTCCCACACTGAAAAATCAAAGGCATAGGAATGGAACAGGGTCCAACAGTCTTGTTGATTAAAGTGATAAAGGTCCTGGGTAGTCCGTAATAAGCGAATAACATTGCGATGGGGAATGATTACTCCCTTAGGGTTGCCAGTGGAGCCCGAAGTGTAGATCACATAGGCGAGATTCTCGGCAGTCCCATTTCTGGGAAGATTCTCTGCAGGATACTGGGCAATTTTCGATGTATCATCCTGCCCACAGTTATCCAAACAGACTATCTTGCCGTTATAGTCTGAGAACAACTCCAGATGCTGGTTTTGAGTCACCAGAACGTTCACCTGTGAGTCCTGAAGCATAAACTGCAGACGTTGGGACGGATAGGTGGGGTCCAGGGGAATATAGGCCCCACCCGCCTTCAAAATTGCCAACAGCCCTACCACCAGGTCTATTGAGCGCGACATACAGAGACCCACTAATGACTCAGGGCCAACTCCCAGGCTGCGGAGATAATGGGCCAGTTGATTAGCCCGATTGTTTAACTGGCGATAGCTGAGTTCTTCTCCCTCAAACACCAGTGCGGTGGCATCGGGTGTGCGGGTGACCTGGGCTTCAAATAGCTTATGAATACAGGGATAGGCTTCTATCTCTGGAGGCACAACCGCAGGCTGATTCCAGTCCACTAACAATTGATGCCGCTCCGTTTCACTAAGCATGGGCAGAGCGCTCACCGGTTGGGATATATCTGCCACCAGGCCAGTCAACAAGCGCTCAAAATGGCTGGCCATCTGTTTAATGGTGGTAGTTTCAAATAGATCACGGTTATACTCCCAGGTTGCCATCAGCCCCTGGTCTGTCTCACGGATTGAGAGAGTTAAATCAAACTTTGCGATCGCAGCATCCACAGACAACGGTGTCAGACTCACCTGATCCAAAGCCAATGTTGTTAGCGGAGTATTTTGCAACACAAACATCACCTGGCAAATGGGGGAATAGGCCAAACTGCGTTGGGGTTGCAACGCCTTCACCACCTGTTCAAAGGGCACATCCTGGTGGGCATAGGCCTCTAATGCCATCGCTTTCACCGTTTGCAACAGCTCGGTACCTGTGGCGGTCTCATCAATGGGTGTGCGCAGCACCAGGGTATTCACGAAGAACCCTAGTAATGACTCCAACTCAGGACGCTGGCGATTGGCAATGGGGGTGCCCACCAGGATATCGGGCTGACCGCTGTAGCGATGGAGCAGAATCTGAAAGACTGTTAATAACAACATAAACAGGGTTACCCCCTGCTGCTGGGCCAGGTCTCTCACCTGGGCACTTAAAGCAGGAGACAGATGAACCGTGTGGGTGCACCCGTTAAATGCTTGCACTGGGGGACGGGGATAATCGGTGGGCAATTCCAACAAGGCTGGAGCCTGGGCCAGTTGTTGTTGCCAATAGTCCAAATGCTGGTTAAGCCTGTCTGTTTGTAGCCAATGGCGTTGCCAGCAGGCATAATCCACATACTGTAGGGAGAGCGGTGGCAGCTGGGGGGATTGTTCCTGGCTATGGGCGCGATACAGGTGGGCTAATTCCTGGCTAAAGCAGCCCATGGACCACCAGTCCCAAATAATATGGTGCAGATTTAACACCAACAATGCGTCGGTGGGCGATCGCTGCATCAGGCTGGCCTGCACCAGTGGCCCCGTGGCTAAATCGAAGCACCTGGCAGCTTCTTGCTGAATCCAGGTTTGCAGACCTGGGGCAAGGTCGGCAACAGAGTTTAGGGGGGCAGGCTTGTCATTCTGAAAATCTGAAGTTGTTTCCCCATGGGGCCAGTTTTCCAGAGAAAGGGGCCAGAAACCGCTGGCATGGATCACCTGTCTGGGTTCACCATCAATGGATTTAAAGGTGGTGCGCAAAATCTCATGGCGCTGCACTAGCGTATTGAGTGTCTGCTGCAGTGCATCAATCTTTAATGGCCCCTTCACCTGCATCACCACCAAAAAGTTGTAGGTGGGGCTGGGACCTGCTAACTGATCCACTAACCAGAGCTGTTCCTGGGTCCAGGAGAGGGGGAAATGGTTGGTGGTGCGATCGCAGGACCAGATCGGCAAATTAGCCGGGTCAATCCCTTGCTTTTGCAGCAGCGTAAGCACAGCATCACGCTTTTGTGGCGGTAGATTTGCGAGCCGTTTGACAATGTTCTTGATGGTGGCCTGTTGCTGAAGCTGATGGTTCTCTGGCATGGGTCTTTCCCCTCTCTCTGGCTAGTGCTGGTGTTGATGGCCCATTAAGACCCACTTAATGCATTGAGTTCTGCATCGGATAGGGCGTCTACCTGGTTTAAAATGTCTTCTAGCTGATCCAGGTCGGCGGTGGAGGAGCTAGCTATAGCAGACGGCTGCTTAGCCTTAACTACAGTGGCCAGTTGGGCAATGGTGGTGGCTTCAAACACGGTGGCAATGGATAGATCGATGGCAAAGGTTTGCCGCAGGTGGGCTAAAAACTGCATGCCGATAAGCGAATCTCCCCCCATTTCAAAGAAGTTGTCGTGGATGCCAATGGTGTCGCGGCCCAGCAGGGCCTGGAGAATTCCAATAATTTTATTTTCCACTGGGTCATCAGACACATTGACCACGGGAAATTTGATCGAGGGGGTAGCGGCTGGCTGATGGTGTTCTGGACGGTCACCCATCCGCCGTTGGGTCGTCAGGCGGGAAGTTAACTCTCGTGTGGAAACGATCACCTGGGGTTCCGGTTGCCCCAACAACTGCTCTAGCACTTGACCACAGTCAGTGGGGAAAAGACCAAGGGCTAGCTCTGAGCGCATCTGGTTCAGCAGCCAGTGGTTGGATGGATCGCCTGCGAGACGTTCAGACAAGGTTTCCATTGCCTTTGCTGCCATGCCCACCTGTTGTAAACTCTCCCAGTTAATGGCCAGGTAACGGGTGGGGGAGTTTACATTACGAGCCTGGGCATAGGCATCGAGAAAGGCGTTGGCGGCACAGTAGTCGATTTGTCCTACGGCCCCCGTAATGGCGGTCACAGAAGAACAGAGCACCATAAAATCTAGGGGGTGATGGTTTAAGTCCTGCAATGTTTGGTCTAGAGTTAGGGTGCCTTGCAGCTTGGGCTGGAAAACGGCTATTGTCTCTGCCTGGGTACGCAGATCGATTACCCCCCCACCGGGAATACCTGCTGCGTGAATAACGCCGTGGATAGGACCAAATTGTTGAATGGCTTTGGTTATCTCTTGCTGGAGAGCTGTGCGATCGCAAACATCCGCCGTGACCACTAAAACCTTTGCCCCCGCTTCCTTCAAAGCCTGTAGGGCAAGAATTTTAAGGCTAATGGAATCATCTGAAGGGTGGGTTTCCAGCCAATTTTGCCAGTCTGACTCCTGAGGAAAGAAGGACCGACTCATCAACACCAGCCTGGCTTGCCAATGTTGAGCCAGATGTTGAGCTATAGTCAGTCCTAACCCGCCTAAACCTCCCGTGATCAGATAGATACCCTCTGGTCGCAACAGCGTCTCTCCCTGGTTTTCTAATTCCATCGGAAAAGACTGAAATTGTTGGACCCAGCGATAGGGACCCCGATAGGCAATTGCCTGGTTTTCGGGTTCTCCTGCTGGTGCTTCCATCTCTGTAACGAGTTGATGGATAAGGTTTGATGATGGCTCTAAAGCAAGGTCAGGCTGGGATGCTGAATCAGGCAACAGGATATCCACACAGCGACAGGTTAACCCAGCGATTTCTTGAGGGATAGTCCGGATGGCTCCCCACAGGGTGGCCTGGTTGGGAAGCAGATGTTCTTCTCCAGTGACCCTCTGGAGATGCTGAGTAATCACAACGAGATCACAGGAATGGTCAAACTCCTGCTTGTTCCAAGCTTGAGCTAAGAAGAGAAGACCATAGAAGCCCAGGGCCAGAGACTGATCCGTAGATTGAACTGGTTCAGATACCTGTGGAACTAACGTCCAAAGATGGAGAATTTTATCGGGCTGTTGTTCCAAACGTTGCAACGCCTGGAGTAGATGGTCATAGTCCTCTCGCTGCTGGGGATTAAGGCTGTAATGATTCTCTCCTAGAGATTGAAACGTTTCGCCAATTTGGACTTGGATAATCGTGCGATCATTTCGCCCTAGCTGCTTAATCAGGGGAGTCGCCACATTGAGATCATCAACAAAGACAAGAATCGTATCTGTAACAGTCTGGGTTTCTCGCTTAACTGGGGGAATGGGACAACGGCTCCAAGAGGGGACATAAAACCAATCTTTAAACTCTCTTCGATGTAAGCCTTGGGACTGATTTGATTGGGCAGCCAGAGAACCAGAGGTCCCCATGGGCGCATCAGACGCCTCGATCCAGTAGCGTTGATGTTCAAAGGGATAGGTGGGTAGGGCCAGACGATGGCGACGTTCATGACCATAGACGGCAGGCCAATCAATCTCCATCCCTTGGAGCCAAAGCTGTCCCAGGGCAGATAACAACGTAGCCCTATCAGATTTATCTTCCCGAGGGTGGCGCAGGGTGGCAATCACTGCCTGACCCTGACCGGCTGGATGCCTCTGGACCAGGGAACTAAGGGCACGACTAGGGCCTACTTCCAATAGGGTATGTGGTGGGTCCGCATCCTGACAAAGCTGGGTTAGGGCCTGGGAAAATTGGACGGGTTGGCGCAGATGTTGGACCCAGTAGTCAGGATCCGTTGCTTGGGCGGTGGTGATCCAGGTGCCGGTGAGGTTGGACAGGTAGGGGCGTTGGGGAGGTTGGAAATCAACCTGCTGGCACTGCTGGCGAAACGCATCCAGGATGGGCTCCATCATGGGGGAATGGAAGGCATGGGAGGTGTGTAGACGACGGCCTTCGATGTCCTGACTGGTAATGTATTGTTCAAAAGCTGATATGGCTGTCTTGGGGCCTGATACTACGCAGCGGTTGGGTTCATTGATAACTGCGATCGCAATCTCTTTAAACCTAGAATCTTTATCCAACAGAGATTGCACCGCCTCTGCTGCCAGAGGTACCGCCACCATTGCCCCTGGCGACAATTGTTGCATCAGTTGCCCCCGCTTAGCCACCAGGGCCAGTCCCGCCTCCAGGCTAAATACTCCGGCAAGGCAGGCCGCCACATATTCTCCAATGCTGTGGCCCACCATGGCCGTGGGCTGTAACCCCCAGGTTAACCAGAGTTGGGCCAGGGCATACTCCATCACGAAGAGAGCTGGTTGGGCAATTGCCGTCTGCTGCAGCTGGGCCGCAGCGGTGGCCTCCTGTTCTGGAGCTGGATAAAGAATTTGGCGCAAATCTAGTTTTAACAGGGGTTGTAACAGGTCAGCACAGCGATCTATCTGTTCCCGAAAAATGGGTTCGGTTTGATAGAGGTCTCGACCCATGTTGACATGTTGGGAGCCCTGGCCTGGAAAGAGAAAGGTCAAAGATTTCCCCTGTGGTTTACCCGATCCAGTAACAACCTGAGGCCCGCTTGGCAGAGCTAGCATCTCCTCAGCGTTCTCTGCAACTGCCCGTAATGCCTGGATGGCCTGGTCAATGTCCTGACAAACCAGGATACGGCGATAATTAAATGCCTGCCGTCCACAGCTCAGGGTATAAGCAATATCGGCCAGATTTAATTCAGTTGCCGATTGTTCCTGGAAGAAATCAGCCAGGTTGGTGGTCATCTGAGCCAAGGCCGATGGGGTTTTGGCCGACAGTAACAACAACTGCCAGGGGCGCGCAGGACCTGATGGTTCTAATGGCGGTGCTTCTTCGAGAATCACATGGGCGTTGGTGCCACCAATGCCAAAGGAACTTACCCCCGCCCGTCGGGGCTGGAGCGCATCAGCACGGGACCAGTCCTGCAGTTTGGTGTTGACGTAGAAAGGCCCCGTTCCAAAATCAATATTGGGATTGGGGGTTTCAAAATTAAGGCTGGGGGGAATGGCCTGGTGCTTCAAGGCCAGGACAGTTTTGATTAGACCCGCCACACCCGCTGCCGTATCTAAATGGCCCACATTGGTCTTAAGGGAGCCGATGGCGCAGGTGGGTTGTTCAGGGTGCTCAGGGTGGCAACGAAATACCCGATTGAGGGCGGCAATTTCGATGGGATCTCCCAGTTCTGTGCCGGTGCCGTGGGCTTCTATATAGCCAATGGTATCGGCGTCCACATTGGCCACTGCCAGGGCTTCATTGATCACCGCTGCTTGACCGGCGACACTGGGGGCCGTGTAACCCACCTTCAGGGCACCGTCGTTGTTAATGGCTGAGCCACGAATTACCGCATGGCAAGGGTCGCCGTCTGCGATCGCATCTTCCAACCGTTTCAGCAGCACCACCCCTACACCGCTACCGCCAACGGTTCCTTTGGCCTGGGCATCAAAGGCCCGACAATGGCCATCGGGGGCCAGAATCATGCCCTCTTGATAGAGATAGCCCGTACCCTGGGGAATCGCAATAGACACCCCGCCCGCCAGGGCCATATCGGTTTCTCCATTCAGGAGACTTTGGCAGGCCAGATGGACCGCCACCAGGGATGTGGAACAGGCCGTTTGTACCGCCACCGCCGCCCCGGTCAAATTGAGCTTGTAGGCCACCCGACTGGGCAAAAAGTCCTTGTCATTGGCAATAAAGAGGGGATACAGACCCACCGTCCGCAACAGGTCTTGACGCTGGGCCAGATGATGCAGCAAATACCCATTCACCCCCACCCCAGCGTAAACACCCATCAGTCCCTGATAGCGTTGAGGGTCATAGCCCGCTGCTTCAACCGCCGTCCATGCACATTCCAGAAACAACCGGTGCTGGGGATCGAGAATTTCTGCTTCCCGAGGAGAGATATCAAAAAATGGAGCATCAAACCCAGCCACATCATCTAAAACAGCCTTGGCCTTGACATAGTTTGGGTCGGCCAATAGCGCTGGATCCACCCCTGCCTGCAACAGTTCCTGATCTGAGAATTGGGAAATGGATTCCACCCCTGCCTGCAGATTTTGCCAGAATGATGCCACATCCGGTGCTCCAGGGAACTGGCCAGCCATGGACACAATGGCAATATCCGCACTAATATCTCTGGCGTCAGGATTAAAATTGTCGTGATTCTGTTGCACCATTGTTTTTCCCCTGTTCTGCTTGCATTAATCCACATGTAGAGAGCGTGAATGTCTAACGTTCTCGATGTCGCCGTCGGGCCTGTCGTCGTTGCCGGGTCGCCGTCTTTACCTGATCTCGCTGATCAGAATTTAATCGTTCAGGAGGTGACAGCTGGCCCTGAGATAGATTCGTCAGATAATCTCCCAGAGTCTTGATGGTGGGATAGGCAAATAGATCCACCAGGGGAACAGAAAGCTGTAAATCTGTCTGCAGAGCATGGTATGCCTGAATCAGCAGCAGAGAATTCCCCCCCACATCAAAGAAATTGTCGTGGATGCCCACCCGTTCCATCGATAACACCGACTGCCAGATAACCACCAGTTTTTTCTCCATCTCACTTTCGGGCTTAACGTACTGCACATCGCTCACCCGCAGTTGCCCCGGTGCAGGCAAGGCGCGACGATCTACCTTGCCATTGGGAGTTAAGGGTAATTTTTCCAAGGGGACAAAGGTACTGGGTACCATGTAGGCTGGCAGCCGCTGATTTAGATAGGCTTTTAAGTCACTCAGGGCTAGTTCCGGTGCATCACCCACAATATAGGCCACCAGGCGCTTATCACTGGGGGTATCACCATGGACAACCACCACCGCCTGCTGCACTTGCCCATGGTGACGCAGCACCGCCTCAATCTCTCCTAGCTCAATGCGGAAGCCACGCACCTTAGTCTGATGATCGAGACGTCCTAAATACTCCAGATTGCCGTCTGCACCATAGCGAGCCAGGTCTCCAGTTTTATAGAGACGGCCTTCACCAAAGGGATTAGAGATAAATTTCTCTGCCGTTAAATCCGGCTGATGCAAATAGCCCCGAGCCAGCCCAGCACCACCGATGTGTAACTCCCCTGGCACACCGATGGGAACAGGCTGGAGATGGTCATCCAAAATATAAACCTGGGTGTTGCCAATGGGACGACCGATGGAGACTAGAGAGTTGCCTCCATTAGATTTGACCTGATCAAAAGTCTCCACCCGAAAACGAGTGGACCAAATCGTCGCCTCCGTCGGGCCGTACAGGTTCCATAGGTCTGCTCCTGACGCTGACAGCTGTTGCGCTATAGTTGTCGGCAATCCTTCACCGCCACAGAGCATGGTCATGGGTGCTGACTCCCCAGACCAGCCCGCCGCTAACAACAGTTGCCAGGTGGCTGGAGTGGCCTGCATGATGGTCACTGGTTGGTCAGATTCCTGATGTGAGGCTGGGTTTAGAGGCTGTAATTGGCGCTGTAATTGCTGACCATCCCGAGTTACCGCTGTGGGCAGAATGACCACCTCTGCGCCGATGGTCAACGGTAGGTAAAGCTCCAGGGCAGCAATATCAAAGGCCAGGGTGGTGACGGCGGCTAAGCGATCGCATTCCCTCAATCCAGGTTCATCCTGCATCGTAGTGAGGAAATTCACCACAGACCGATGTTGAATTTGCACCCCTTTAGGAGTCCCCGTGGATCCAGATGTGTAAATAACATAGGCCAAATTCTCCGCCGTCACGTCCGTAGGACAGCTATCGACACTGGCCTGGGCGATAGTCTCCCCATCCCGGTCCAAACACACCACCTGTTCCGGCGCAATCTCTAACCCTAACGCCTTAAAACAATCGGCCTGGGTCACCAAGAGAGCAATTTGGGCATGGTCCACCATAAACTGCAGCCGCTGTTGCGGGTAGCCAGGATCCAACGGCACATAAGCTGCCCCTGCCTTCAAAATCCCCAACAGACCCACCATCATATCCAGGGAGCGTTCCACACAGAGACCAACTAAAACCTCAGGTCCCACCCCCAACGTTCTCAAATGATGGGCCAGCTGATTGGCCCTGGTATTTAATTCCCGGTAACTCAGCTGGTTATCTAAATAGGACACTGCCACCGCATCCGGCGTACGCTCCACCTGGGCCTCAAATAAGTCATGGATGCACTGGTGTTCGGGATAGGGCATCGCCGTATCGTTCCACTCCACCAACAGCTGATGCCGCTCTGCCTCACTCAGCAACGGCAGGGTGACCACCCGTTGAGACTCATCCAACACAAATCCGGTCAACAAAATCTCAAAATGGCTAGCCATTCGTTCAATCGTAGCCATCTCAAACAGATTGCTGTTGTACTCCCAATCCGTAATCAATCCTTGTTCTGTTTCTTCCACTGAAAGGGTCAAGTCAAATTTGGCCGTAACTGTTTCCGTGGCCATGGGGGTGAAGGTTAATCCAGGTATTTGGGTAGAGGCAACGGGGACATTTTGGAGAGAAAACAGTACCTGGAAAATGGGGGAGTGGGCCAAACTTCGTTCAGGCTGTAGGGCTTCAACAATTTGCTCAAAGGGCACATCCTGGTGGGCATAGGCTTCTAGAGCAACCTGTCTCACCTGATGCAGTAATGTGGCCACCGTGTCTTCCGGATGAATTTGGGTACGCAGGGCCAGGGTATTGACAAAGAATCCAATCAGCGGTTCTAACTCTGGCTGTTGACGGTTAGCGATGGGTGTGCCCACCACGATATCGGACTGGTTACTGTAGCGAGATAACAGCAGCTGAAAGGCCGTCAATAAGACCATAAACAGGGTTACCCCTTGCTGTTGTCCTAGCTGGTTTAGCTGCTGACTTAACGCCAGGGGTAGAGTGAGGCGATGACGCTGCCCTTGGAAGGTTTGTACGGCAGGCCGAGGATAATCTGTAGGTAGCTCTAAACGGGCTGGACTATCGGCTAACTGCCGTTTCCAATAGCTGAGCTGGGACTGTAGTATCTCTCCCTGGAGCCATTGCCGCTGCCACAGGGCATAGTCAGCATACTGAATTGTCGGTTCGGGTAACGGTGAAGGGTGCCCCTGGTCATAAGCAGTATAGAGCGCCGCCAACTCTTGCATCAGCACCCCCATGGACCAGCCATCGCTGATCAGGTAATGGGTAGTAATAGAAAGAACTGCAGTCGGCTCAGAATTCCGCCTTCCGCCTTCCGCCTTCCGTCTTCCGCCTTCCGCCTTCCCTAATCTGTTGATATCTGTTGAATCAAAACAGATTAGCTTAATCCTAAATAGGGGACCTGCAACCCAGTCAAACGGCTGCTGGGCCTCTTTCACCAACCAATCAGATAAGGACAATTCCAGGTCATCGGCCTGAACAATTTGCAACGGTGTTGGGGGAACGGGATTAATCTGTTGTACCGCCATGCCATCTTTCCAAGGAAAGGTGGTGCGCAGGGCTTCATGCCGTCGGACGATTTCACGGATCGCCTCCGTCAGGGCAGTAAGATTTAGATTCCCCTGAATGCGCAGGGCTGTATGGGCATAGTAGGCGGTAGACAGACCCTCTAGCTGGGTGAGAAACCACAGCCGTTCTTGGGCATAGGAGAGGGGGATGGGGGCATGATCCTGTAACCTTGGAGTGATGGCAGCGATCCCATGGGTTGTCAGGTTCTGATTGAGAACAGCATCTACTCCAGCCACCGTGGGAGCTTCAAACATTGCCTGGAGGGGAAGTTCCACCTCAAAGGTTTGGCGCAGGCGGGCCACCAGCTGAGTTGCCAATAGAGAATGGCCGCCCAACTCAAAGAAGCTGTCGTAAATACCAATCTTTTCCAGGGGCAGGGATAGCACCCCAGCAAAGAGGGTGGCAATCAATGTTTGTCGCTCGGTTTGAGGGGCAACAAAGAGGGCGGATATGGCGGACTGTTCCTGGTTTAGATCCAGGGCGAGTAAGGCCCGACGATCTATTTTGCCATTGGGGGTAAGGGGAAATTTCTCCAGGCAGGCAAAGTGGCTGGGTACCATATAGGCTGGCAACTGAGCTTTTAGGAATTGCCGCAGTGCGTCAGGTGTGGTAGCGGTATCCGTTATCGCTTGTTGTTTCGGTTTCTTTGATGGGTGGGCGGGGGCGGGGGCGGCATGGGATCGCGATGGATGTACCGCGTATACCATATACACCTCCAAATCAGATTCTGATTTCGTTGTTTGTAAGGTTGTTAGGGAATGACTCCCATTGTCCTCCTGGCTATTTTCATCACTGAAATAACGACCAGCCATGGGAGATTGTGCATCCGAGGAGACAATATAGTCGTCAATTTCCAGACCATAACCATGGGACTCTAGTAGTTGACAGACCTGTTGTAGCATTTCGGCCCCTTCCACCTCCAGGGTCAGTTGCTTAATCTTCGGCCAGTCTTGAGGTTGGATTCCTTCCAGCACCAACAGTTCACTCTTTTCCACATCGACCTTGAGCAAATCAATTTGGTCTACCTCATAGTGTTGAATTAGGTCTGATAAGGTGGTCAGCTGACAGGCATAGGTTTCAGACCGATATCGCTCGTCTACAAACTGACGCACGTGATCAATGTCATAGTTCATCAGTACGGCTTCAGCCACCTGTTTATCCTGGTCTGGATCCGCAAACCGCCCCGAAACACCCGACATTTCAGGGTAGAAGGTGAACTCCAGTGTCTCCGCCTGATTAGACAGACCCTGGGGGATGACAGTCACCTGATCACCATAGGGTTGCACATTGGCCTGTAGGCGCTCGAATGTGGGGGGAATTGGTTCAAAGGCATAGACTGTCGTTTCAGGGCAGGTTTGTTGAACAAATAGGGTAAACATACCAATGTTGGCCCCCACATCAAACACACAGTCCCCCGGCTGAATCGTAATGCCGTGGCGCAGGTAAATCTGTTGCTCAAAAATCTCGTCATAAATGGCGCGGGTTTGATGGGCACTAAAGTGGGCCACCGTGAGACCATTGGGCAACTGCATCCTGGGCAAGGTGGGCGATGGCACAAAATAGGCCACCAGTTGTTGTTGGGCAGCCACCATCACTACTGCTTCCTGTACACCAGGATGGTGACTGAGGGCTGTTTCAATATCTCCTAACTCCATTCGGAAACCGTTGAGCTTGACCTGATGGTCGATCCGACCCATAAACTCCAAATTGCCGTCCGGTCGCCAGCGGGCTAAGTCCCCTGTTTTATAAAGACGTCCTGCCCCAAAGGGATTGGCAATAAATTTTGCTGTCGTGAGTTCCTGTCGATTCCGGTAGCCCCTGGATAAACCATCTCCACCGATGTGTAGTTCCCCTGGCAGACCCATGGGTACCGGCTGAAGATGGGTGTCTAGAATATAAATTTGGGTATTGGCAATGGGGCGACCAATGGCAACTGCTGGGGCTGTTGAGCCAGCCTCCTGCTCAATCGCCTCAATACCGAAACTGGCGGACCAAATGGTGGTTTCAGTGGGGCCATACATATTGTTGATTTTGCCCTGCATTGCCCCTCGAATTTGCTGAGCTAATGCTGGAGGCAGGGCTTCTCCCCCCACCAACAGATGCTGCAGACCACTCAGGTGATTTAAACCATCGGGCGTTGTCATCAGCATCCGCAGCCAGGAGGGAGTACATTGTAGATGGGACACTTGATGGGTCTGGATCTGATTGAGAACGGTTTGTTCCGGTTGTCGAGATTGATGGGCTAAGTTACTCCGATCTTTCAGGGTTTTGAGATATTCCAGGCTAGCAAGCACCGGATCCACATCCACCCCAAAATCAATCAGGCAGGCCACTTCATTCACTCCAGTCATCTGCAGCCGATCAAGCATCTCCAGGCATTTCTCTGGGGTACCCAGCAAACCACTGGTCTCAAAATAGCGATCAAAGGCAGCGGACAATAACGCATCTCGATCTGCCTCGTCAAACGAGTCAGCCTGGACCGTCACTTCAGCCTCTGGCAAAACTTTGAGCATGAGTTCCAGAGAACTGTTTAGATAGGCGCATAGGGGCTGACGCACCTGCTCCCGTACGGTGTCGAGATCCTCTCCGATAAAGGTGTGAAGCATCAGGGTGACCTGGCCAATGCCTGAATGTCCCTGCTGTTGCCAAGCCTGACGATAAATTTTAATGTTCTCGGCCAGGTCTTCAATGGTTTGGCCCAGCAGATGGGTCAAGAGATTTGTGCCCAATTCCCCGGCCAGGCGAAATGTTTCTGGATTGCCTGCTGCGGTAATCCAGAGGGGGAGTTCTGGCTGGATGGGTCTGGGATAGGTGCGAACCTGAATGGTGTCATCGGTGCCGTTGGGGCGAGGGATCGCCTCCCCTTGCCAAAGTTGTCGTAGAGTGGTGATACTCTCGGCCATAATGGCTTTGCGATCGCAATAATTCTCCGGAGCCAGCACAAAATCATTGGGATGCCAGCCGCTAGCCACCGAAAGACCGACCCTGCCGTTGGATAGGTTATCCACAAAGGCCCACTCTTCCGCCACCCGCAACGGATCATGGAGAGGCAGCACCACGCTCCCGGCCCGGATTTGAATCCGTTGGGTGGCAGTGGCAATCGCCGCACTGGTCACCGCCGGATTGGGGTAAGTCCCGCCAAATTCATGGAAGTGGCGTTCTGGGGTCCAAACAGCGGTAAATCCATTGTTATCAGCATACTTGGCCCCTTCCAGCAACAGTCGATACTGGTCTGCAGCATTAATGGTCTGACTGTTGTTGGCAAAGTAAAACAGACTAAAGTCCAGGGGCTGGGACGGAAGACTCGGGCTAGCGGCAGCTGAGATATATTTAGAATCGGTTTGCAGGATGACCTGAAAGCCCGCCGTCAAGGTCCAGAAAATTTCTAGCACCGAAATATCGAAGGAAATGGTGGTCAATGCCAGCCAGATCTTGCGATCGCCTGACTCCACCAGATCATCCATCGCCATGAAGAAATTAATCACCTGGCGATGTTCAATCATCACTCCTTTGGGTTTCCCCGTAGAGCCTGAGGTGTAAATCACATAGGCTAAATTGTTGGCGGTTACCGGTGTTGCCTTAGACAGTTCGGAACCATGCAGGGAATTTTCTGCATCAGAATTTTCTGCATTAACCGTCGCCTGTTGAATAGTATCCCAATCTCGATCTAAGCAAATTACCTGTGTTTCAGGATTTTGCGCCCCCTGGTTGGGTAACACAGACAGCAGCCGTTCCTGGGTTAAGAGCACCGATATCTGCGCATCGTCCAGCATACAAGCAAGGCGTTGCTGCGGATATTCAGGATCTAGCGGCACGTAAGCGCCACCCGCTTTGAGGATCCCCAGCAGCCCCACCATCATCTCCAGGGAGCGTTCTACGCAAATGCCCACCAATACCTCCGGCCCCACCCCTAACCGTTGCAGGTGATGGGCCAGTTGATCGGCGCGGGTATTTAAGTCCCGATAGCTCAGTTGTTCTAGGCCAACGACGAGTGCGATCGCATCCGGTGTACGTTCTACCTGGTCCTCAAACAGCTGATGAATGCACGTATGCTGGTCATAGTCCACCGCCGTATCATTCCACTGCACCAACAGTTGATGTTGTTCTACCTCAGTCAGTAGCGGGAGCTGGTGAATGGGCTGCTGGGGATTGGTAGCGATCGCCGCCAACATAGTTTGAAACTGTCCCAACATGCGCGTGATTGTATCTTCCTCAAACAAATCACTGTTGTACTTAAATGCCCCCGTTAACCCCGCACTGCTTTCCACCATTTCCAGGGACAAATCAAACTGTCCCTCAAATTGCGGCAGATCATAGGGAAGCACATTAATCCCGCCCCAGTTTTGGAGACTATCGCCATCCAGGGCAGCCAGCACATGTCCCTGGGGGAAATTTTGCAAGATAAAAATCGTTTGAAAAATAGGAGAATAACTAGGATCTCGCTGGGGCTGTAATCGCTCCACCATCAACGCAAACGGAAAATCTTGATGGTCTAACGCCTGCCCCAATGTGCGTTGGGTCTGGGTTAACATTTCCGTAAAACTGGCCGTTCCCTGTAGCACCGTCCGAATGGGCAACAGATTGAGAAAATAGCCAAAGATCTGCGTAAAGTCTGAACGTGTGCGCCCGGCCACTGGGGAGCCCACAATAATGTCCTCCTGCTGAGTATAGCGGTGAAGAAAGACTTGATAGGCCGTTAGCAGCAACGTATACAGGGAAACTTTTCGGGTCTCCGCCAGGGCCTTTAGCTGGCCCGTTAGTTCTGCGGACAAGTGCAATGGACATGAGCCGCCACGGTAGGTTTGCACTGGCGGTCGGGGCCGATCCAACGGCAGCTGTAGCACCGGCAGTTGCCCCTGAAGTTGAGTTTGCCAGTAGTGCCACAGTTGTTCTCCCTTAGCACTGACCAGTAGCTGTTGCTGCCACTGCACAAAGTCTTGATAGGTATGACTGGGGGGAGTTAGAGAAAGCGATTGCTGAGTTTGTTGAACTCGATAAAGAATGGGCAACTCATCGAGCAACAGACTGAGGGACCAGCCGTCATAGACAATATGGTGCATGGAGATCAGCAGAAGGATTTCCTGCTCCGCCAACTGAAAGCACCTGACTCGGAACAGAGGACCCGCCTTTAGATCAAATGGGGTGCGATGGGCGGCAGTCACCTGTTGCCGCAGCTCTAGTTGATCCCAACCCGTGGCATCCATCACCTGGAAGTCCAGGGTATTTGCATCCAGTATCTGTTGCTGGGGCTGGTCATCTAAGCTGGGAAAACAACTACGGAGAATGGCATGGCGCTCCAGAAACTGTTGAAATGCACCGCGCCAGCTGGAAATGTTATTGGCATCCATTAGCCGCACTGGAAAAGACACGTTATAGGCATAACTGTCGGGGGCCAGGTTCCAGATAAACCAGAGCGCCTGTTGATTGAAGGATAGGGGATACTGTTTCTGGGTAAGGGCATCAGATGTCAATGTCTCACCAGAGGCATCAGATCGGGTCGCAATCGCCAACTCAGGCTGTGGTCCTGCCGTATCCACATTTAAATCAAGTAAATCAAGGTCTTCCCACTGCTGACGAATAACATCTTCTAAAGTGGCCAGGTTCACCCCACCCATAAATTTAGAAACCGGAATCTCCACCCCAAGTTGTTGCTGGAGCCGATTTCTTAGCTCTACAGCCATTAATGAATCCATACCCAGTTCAAATAAATCCTGGGTAGGCTTTAGCTTTTTGCCATCCGGCAAACCCAGCACCTGGGCAATGCCCTCTGCCAAGTTTTGTTGTAGGGATTCATCGCGCTGGGCTGCAGGTAAGGCCCGTAGGTGTTGGATTAAATGTGTACGGGATTGGGGTGTACTTTGTGCAACCGGTTTCGCCACCAGCTGCTCTAGCAATTTTCGGGGTCGCCCAACTTGATATACGGCATCAAATTTCGACCAATCCACAGCGGCTACCACCCGCTGAGTGCCGCTACTGCCCAGCAATACTGATAAGGCAGCGGTCATCTGTGGCAGTGTTAAGGGGGTGACCCCTAACTGGGATAGTCGCTGGATAAGCTGGTCTTCCACATCTGTTAACATGCCTGCTCCTGCGATCGCAGACCAGTTCACCGTCAGAATCGGCAAACCCTGCACCCGACGGTAATGGGCCAACAAATTCTGAAACTCATTAGCGGCCCCATAATGGGCCTGTTGAGCTGAGCCCCACACCGAAGCAATGGAACTAAAGTTAACAAAAAAGTCCAGATCCCACTTCAAACTTAGCTGGTGCAGGTTCCAGGTACCGGCTACCTTGGGGCGCAATGTTTGCTGCAGTGTGGTGGGTTGCAGCTCAGCGATGGGATGGGCTCCGCCCCCGATACCGGCGATATGAATCACACCCTTTATTGAAGAGAACTCAGGCAGTTTCTGTAACGCTAAAGTGAGAGCCGCTTCATCTCCCACATCTGCGATAGGCGTGACAACGTTTGCCCCGGACGACTGCAACTGGGCCACTGCCACTTGTTTTTGGGGTGTATCCGCCCCCCGCCGACTCAGCAGGATCAGGTGTCGGGCACCCTGCTCTACTAACCATTGGGCAACAACAAGACCCAATCCCCCCAGTCCGCCTGTAATCAGGTAGCTACCCTCAGATGAAATTGAGAGTTGCGTCGTTTTCTCGGGGATACTCTGACTCAAACGAGCCACATAACGAGTCCCAGTGCGATAGGCAACCTGTTCTTCTGTTTGATTCCCTAAGACTTCTGAGATCAGAATATCAGCCTGCTTTGCCACAGTCATAGAACCATCCAGATCCACCATGCCCCCCCACTGTTGAGGATGCTCCAGGCCAAAAATTCGGCTCATCCCTCGCACAGGGCCTTGGGCCAATGTGGGTAATTCTGTTCCCAGAGAAACCGCATTTTGGGTAATCACCCAAAGCTTGGCATTGGATAACGCCGGTTGCTGCGTCAGGCTCTGCATTAAAAATAGCAGGGGCTGACAGAGAGAATTGATGGCCGATTCCAATGCATTAAGATTTGGGGTGTCTCCCGTTGTATCCCCAAGCCAGATAACCCCTGCAATGGGATGAGAATCTATCTGTTTCACCTGATCCCAGAGCGATTCGAAGTCAGCAGGATTCTCAGGCTGCAAGGTGTAGACTGAGTTGTTGTCCTGGTTTGCAATGGTGTGGTCTAAAACAACCCGACTACAGGTTTGACCCAAGGTTTGCAATTGCTCCACTAAGGCAGCGCTTGACTCTGTTGAATCGCTAACAATGATCCAATGACGGGGTGAGATTCCATCATTGGGCAAGTCCTGGCTATTTAAATCTTTGACAACCCACTGTAATTCATACATTAAATCCTGAACAGATTGAGCCGCCAGCTGTTGTTGATGGACCTGCACCAGGCGTTCCAAGATCCCGGTATCTGAATCTGGCTGGCCAGCCAATAGCTGAGTCAGCTGAGCCACATCGCCTTGATGCAGTAGCTCTGTTATCTGTGACGTTAGGACGGGACTAGCCTGGGGAGTTGGTTCTATAGTCTCTTCTACCCAGTAGCGTTGTCGTTGGAAAGGGTATGTGGGCAACGCCACCTTACGCCGCTGGGGATAGTCTTGATCAAACCGTTCCCAATCAATATCGACACCCCTGATATACAGATCACTCAGGCTGCTTAGCATCTGTTGCCAATCCGTTTGATTGGGTCTCAGACTAGGTAGCCACAGGTTACTTTTATGGTCGGGAAAACATTGTCGCGCCATGCCCATCAGAACCGGCTTAGGACCACATTCTAAAAAGATACCGTCTTGTTGTCGTAAGCACTGTTGATGAAGAGACTCTATCCCTGCTACAAGGTTGACAGGGGCGAGAATATGCCGACACCAATAGTCTGGTGTGGCAATTTCTTCGTTAATCACCTGCCCGGTGACATTGGAAATTAGTTTGAGTTTGGGTAGGGAGTAGGAGATTTGCTGCGCGACTTGTTTGAAGTCGGCCAGCATAGGCTGCATTAAGGGAGAATGAAAGGCATGGGAAACCTGTAACTGTTTGGTTTTGATCCCCTGGTCTTCAAGCTGTTGGGCAATGGTTTGAACGGCGGTTGCGTCACCTGAAATCACAGTGCTTTCAGGCCCATTGATGGCGGCAATGGTGACGTCGGCCTGATCTGCAATTACAGCCTTAACTTGCTTAGCTGAGGCCATCACTGACACCATAGCTCCCCCTGCAGGTAGCTGCTGCATTAGCTTGCCCCGCATGGCAATAAGTTTCAGGCCATCTTCCAGGCTGAAGACTCCAGCAACACAGGCGGCGACATATTCACCGATGCTGTGGCCTATAACAATGGATGGCTTAATGCCCCAGGATTGCCAGAGTTGCGCAAGGGCGTATTCGAGGGCAAATAGGGCTGGTTGGGTGTAGGCAGTTTGGTCAAGGGGTGAGGTGTAATCAGACTGTAGGGGCTGGCCTTGTGCCTGCCCTGGATCAATGCGTAGGGGCTGGCCTTGTGCGGTTCGGCTGAGCTCACCGTCGAAGCCCTGCCCTTCTTCCGCAATATCTGGGTAGAGAATATTGAGAATATCTAGATCCAGATAGGGGCGGAGAATATTGTTACAGTGGTCGAGGATTTGTCGGAATAGTGGCTGGGTTTCGTATAGCTCTCGGCCCATATTTATGTACTGTGCTCCCTGGCCGGTAAACAGGAAGACAATTGCAGGTGGGTTAAGGGAATCCCGTGATGCTTCAATATCCCTAATTGTTATCTCGTTGTTTTCTAGTTGATAGAGCGTTTGACTGAAGTCATCCACTGACCTACCTACAAGCGCAATACGCTCGTTGAAGTGGGTGCGCCCTTGGTTGGTGGTGTGGCAAATATTGGCAATGGCTAGCTCTGGATGGTGATCTAAGAATTTTCTGTAGTGGGTGATCAGCGATCGCAACCCTCCTCTAGTTTTGGCTGACAAGGTCAGCACATGCCAGGGCCGCTCTGGCTGATTAGATGTTTGATCAGAGATGGGGACAGCCGGAGCTTCTGCCACAATCACATGGGCATTGGTGCCACTTACTCCAAAGGAACTCACCCCTGCTAGCCGAGGCTTGTCTCCCCGTACCCAGGGCGTTACTGACGTAGGAACGGTCACCGGCATTTCTTCCCAGTCAACCCGTGGATTAGGCTGCTTAAGATGGAGATGGGGAGGGATTTTCTCCTGTTGCAACGACAGAATTACTTTGATTAACCCAGCAATCCCGGCAGCTCCTTCGGTATGGCCGATATTGGTTTTGACCGAGCCAATCATCAGGGGAGAATCTTGAGGACGCTGGGAACCATAGACATTGGCCAGGGCCTCCACCTCAATCGGATCGCCCAGGGGGGTGCCGGTGCCATGGCACTCGATATAATCCACCTGGGATGCCTCTAGCTTGCCGCTGCCTAGGGCCTGACGGATAACAGATTCCTGGGCCAATCCATTGGGCACCGTCAACCCACTACTGGCCCCGTCATGGTTAACGGCTGATCCTCGGATAACAGCAAAAATTTGATCGCCATTGGCCTGGGCATCTGATAACCGCTTGAGTACTACTACACCGCATCCTTCACCCCGGCCATAGCCATCAGCCGATTGGTCAAAGGTTTTACAACGACCATCCACAGAGTTCATGCGGGTTTGCGCCTCAAACACACTGACCTGGGGCGTCAGCATCAGATTCACCCCACCCACCAGGGCCAGGTTACATTCCTGGTTGCGTAAGCTCTGGCAGGCCAAATGACAGGCCACAAGAGAAGAAGAACAGGCTGTTTCCAGGGTTAACGTGGGTCCATTTAAACCTAAGGTATAGGCAATGCGTCCAGCTGCAAGGGGAGCACCGGTACCAAAGGCAGATTGCAAATCAGTAGAATGGGCCACCAGCTGTTGATAGTCATGGGTCATCATGCCGATGAATACACCGGTTTGACTTCCTTTTAACGCCAGGGGCGACAACCCTGCATACTCAAGACTCTCCCAACAGACTTCAAGCAACAGACGATGCTGGGGATCCAAGTTTTTAGCTTCCCGAGGAGAGATTCTGAAAAACTCAGGATCAAACTGATCCACATCGGTGATGAAGCTGCCATGGCGGGTATACATTTTTCCAGCCACTCCGGGCTCTGGATCATAATATTGATCAATATCCCATCGCTCCTTAGGTACCTCGGTGGCGGCATCAACACCCTGTTCAAGTAACTGCCAAAAGGCTTCTAAATTAGGAGCTTTGGGAAAACGACACCCGACACCAACAATGGCAATGGGTTCTATCCTGGCCTGCTCTGCCACCTGTAACTTGGTTTGCATCCGTTTCAACTCAAGCAGAGAATTCTTGAGCAAGGAGCGATGGTTGTTTGTCGATTGTTGTTGGTTCATCCCCTATACCTCCGCTTGAATTTCGCTGAGTGTTTGGCCGAGCATGGCCGCCAGTTCGTCTTCTGAAAGATCATCCAGCGCCTCAGCATAGTTGTCTAAGTCATCTGGCCCCGCTGCAGCAGGTGGTGGATCGTCGGGTATCTCATCCTTCGCCAATACCGGTAGCTGTTGGGTCAGGTATTCGACTAAATCCTCAATAGTGTTGTAGTTAAACAGGGCTGTTGCGGACAGTCGATAGCTTAAGCCTGTCTGTAGCCATTGTCTGAGTTCGGCAATCATGAGTGAATCGATGCCTAAATCAAACAGGCCGGCCTGTGGTTCGATTTGGGTGGGATCTGATATACCGAGGACCTGGGCTAGTTGCGATCTCACCCGTTCAATCAAAAACTGACGACGCTGGGCCCGAGGCAACGCTTCCAACTGCCGAATCAACCACCCTTCCTGGAGACCTGGAGACTTAAGCGGGGCTACATCCTTAAGCACGGGCATTGTTGTTCCCACTGTTGCTCCCATTGAGGTTTGGCCGAACCATTGGGACCAGTTCACAGAGATCACCCCAACTTGAGGCTGATTCAACTGGAGGGCTATCGCCATGGCTCCCATGCCCCGATCAATATCAATGGACTGGAATCCTAAATGCTGTAAACGGTCTAGTTGAGGTTTTTCCAGATGCTGTGCCATGCCCCCCGTCGCCCAGGGTCCCCAATTCAGGCTTAAGGCAGGCAATCCTTGACCATGGCGATAATGGGCCAACCCATCCATAAAGGCATTTGCCGCTGCATAATTTCCCTGACCAGGGGCACCCAAGAGGGACGCCGCCGAAGAGAACAGAATAAAAAAGTCCAGCGGCTTATCTTGAGTTAAACAATGGAGATGCCAGCTGCCTTTCACCTTGGCCGCCATCACCTGTTCAAAACGTGACCAGGTTTGATTCTGTAGCAAGCCATCGTCCAAAACTCCAGCGGCATGAACAATACCTCGTAAAGGTGGCAGCTGTTGATCAATCTCACCCAGAATATTCGCAAGAGACTCTTTCTGAGCAATATCTCCCTGCACAATAGATACTTTAATGCCAGTTTTTTCCAAATCCTCAATCATCGCTTGAGCCATCTCCGATGGAGACCGTCGCCCCATCAGCACCAGCGACTCTGCCCCCTGCTGTGCCAACCACTGGGCCACTTGCAACCCCAGAGCTCCCAAGCCTCCTGTAATTAAGTAACTGGCTTGGGGTTGAAAAATCTGAACTGCGCTGTCAGGCGATTTCGCGTTTAATTGCCTCAGTCTTGCCCCATGGCGCTGTCCCTGGTGATAGGCAATGCGGTTTTCGGAGTCAGCATTTAACAATTCCTGAATCAGCACAGACCAATTGCCTTCTTTTAACGAAGCCGTTTCTAAATTCAGCAGTCGACAATGCAACTCGGGCTGCTCTAACGCAACCACCTGTCCCAATCCCCACAGTGGAGTCTGCTGAACTTGATGGGTATTGCCCAAACTTTGAGCATTTTGAGTCACTAGCCATAGTGGGGGCGGCTCATCTATCAATTCAGATGCTAGCGCCTGCACCAGATACAGCGCACTTTCACAACTCAACTGTAGACTCGCAAATACATCTTCTGAATCCTCAAGGTTTTCTAAATCACTCTCTAAACTCCACAGGTGGACAACCCCTTTGAGATTAGGGTTAGCCTGGGCAATCGTCCTTAGTAACTGTTGAAATGACTTAGCCTGGGTTGGGCATACCTGATAGTGGTCTGTTGCTAACTGCTGAAAATCGTCTCCTGGTGAAACACAAATACAGTGCTGTTGCTGTTGCGCCATCACAGCGGTCAACTGTTCTCCCCAGGTTCCTGCAGGCACAAACATTAGCCAGGTCCCTGACTCTTGGCTAACAGTAATCTCCTCTATCTTTGACGGTTGCCAGTCGATTTCATAGAGCCAGTCCTGAAGATTGTCTTGTAACGTTCCCAGAATCACCTCTCGGCTGGCTTGCCTCACCTCAAATCCGTTGATGCGAGCCACCACCTGCCCACTGGTATCCAACAGCTGCAAATTCCAGACCTGCTGATCAGCCGATATCTCTTTTTCCGGATCCAACTGACCATGACACCATAACCGCTCTCCCTGGGGACGGGCAAAATAGGAGAATCGCTCCATCTGAAATGGCACCCACGTTCCTTGCATAGTTTCCTCCGCACCTTCAGCGATGCCAACGGCAACCAATGCCTGGAAACAGGCATCCAGCAATCCTGGATAAAGCTCATAGCCATCATCCTGCACTCCGTCGGGGCGGACTAACTGCCCTAACACCTCACCCTGGCCTACCCAGGCTGTTTCCATCCACTGAAAACGTGTTCCCAACTGAATATGTCGTTGATCCAGGCTTTCATAGATGGCAGCCCCGGCTACCTGCTGGGTACATCGGTCCTGAATAGCCTGAATTTCAATCCAGCTAAATTCGCCATTGGTACTGGACGTCGATAAGATTCCGGTTGAATGAATCCCATGGTCATCGCCCTGTAGGGCACTGGGGCTATCGCTGGACGAAGGGTTAAAGCTAATGACTTGAAACTCCCAACCTTCCTGGTGAGGCGTCAAAACAGTTTGCACGGTGCGCGCTTGCTCCTCAGCAATGGCCAGGGCTTGGGGAAAGAGCACCTGGGTCATCTGGAATGTTCCTTGGGGAAATGTGAGGCGGGCAGCCGCTAACAGGAGTGAGAGATAACACGCCCCAGGCACAACCACTTGCTGAAATACTCTGTGGTCAGCTAGGAAAGGAATTGATTCAACACTAAAGTGCGATTCGAAGAAGATATCCTTGCTTAAGGGAGATTGGAATTTTTGAGCAATTAGCGGATGGTGTGTCCCTAAAGAAGCCGCTGATTGAGATAGTGAACTGCCATGGACAGTCGCATTTATAGCGGTCTCTACCCAGTAACGTTGTCGTTGAAATGGGTAGGTGGGTAAGGATACTTTGCGCCGTTGGGGATAGGCTTGATCAAAGCCTGCCCAATCGATGTCCCAACCTCGGACATACAATTCTCTCAGACTGGCTAGCATTTGCTGCCAATCACTTTGGCTAGATCTAAGGGATGGCAACCAAACCTTCGCACTATCGTCCGACAAGCATTGACGTGCCATCCCTAACAGGATCGGTCGAGGTCCACATTCAAGGAAAATATCAATCTCCTCTTGCCGTAAACGCTCCATGCCAGCAACAAAGTTGACGGGGACCAGGACATGGTCACACCAGTACTCAGGGGTAGCGACGTCATCAGTAACCACCTGGCCAGTGACATTGGAAATTAGTTTAAGCTTGGGCAGCGAATAGCTGATCTGCCGGGCCACCTGCTCAAATTCAGTCAGCATCGGAGCCATTAGTGGGGAGTGGAAAGCATGGGAGACCTGTAGCTGTTTAGTCTTAATGCCCTGGGTTTCTAACTGGTGCGCAATGGCAAGAACAGCTGACTCTTCTCCTGATATCACCGTACTCTCCGGTCCATTGATGGCGGCAATGGTGACATGCTCCACCATCAGTTTATTCACCTGTTCGGGAGAGGCCATCACCGAAACCATGGCCCCACCTGAAGGCAACTGCTGCATCAACTGCCCCCGCATTGCAGTCAGCTTCAAACCATCTTCCAGGCTAAAGACATCCGCAACGCAGGCGGCCACTATCTCACCGATACTATGGCCCATCACCACAGATGGCTTAATTCCCCAAGATTGCCACAGTTGATACAGGGCATATTCAATCGCAAACAGGGCCGGTTGAGTATACGCCGTTTGATTCAGCAAATCATTGTCTTGAGCATTGTCTGGAATATTGCCCTGATCCGGATAGAGCACATTCAATAATGGTCTCTCTAAATAGGCATTAAGAATTTCACTACATTGATCAAGACTTTGTTTGAATGTCGGTTGAGTCTCATATAGCTCACGAGCCATATTGACAGACTGTGCCCCCTGGCCAGTGAACAACATGGCCAACCGTGAAGCCTTACTATTGCCAGATTGTCCTAAACGGATATCGTCTCTCTGATTTGATTCTCTCAGCTGTTTCAGTTGATCAGACACCTCAACTAAAGACGTCCCAGCTACAGCCAGACGGTATTTGAAATGGGCTCGTCCCGTGTTCACCGTGTAACAAATGTCTGACAGTGTTAACTCTGGACGATGGTTGATATATGTCTCATATTGTCCAACCAGGTCCTGTAAGGCTCTCTCTGTTTTGGCTGCCAGGGTCAGTATATGCCAAGGGCGCTCCATGGATTCTGACACGGGCACAGTATCAGGTGCTTCTTCCACAATTACATGGACATTGGTACCACTGAGACCAAAGGAACTCACCCCTGCTAGTCTAAATTTCTCTCCACGCTGCCAGGACTGTATTGTTGTTGGTACAACAACAGGGATTTCGTCCCAGGCAATGCGTTGATTGGGTTGCTTTAGATGTAGATGGGGCGGAATCTTCTCATGCTGTAAAGAGAGAATCACTTTGATTAACCCAGCAATGCCCGCTGCCCCTTCGGTATGGCCAATATTGGTTTTAACCGAACCAATCATTATCGGAGAGAACTGGTCACGATGTTTGCCATAGGCTTTCACCAACGAATTGATTTCAATGGGATCTCCTAACGCGGTTCCGGTCCCATGGCATTCCACATAGTCGACTTGAGTGGCTTGCACATTGGCATTGATAAGGGCCTGTTCTATCAACGTTTTTTGAGCTAATCCGTTGGGTACCGTCAAACCACTGCTAGAACCATCGTGATTGACGGCAGAGCCCCGAACTAGAGCCAAAATTTGATCGCCATCCGCTTGGGCATCACTCAGGCGCTTAAGAACAACAATGCCGCAGCCTTCACCACGCCCATACCCATCGGCACTATTATCAAAGGTTTTACACCGACCATCCGGTGAATTCATCTGGGCTTGGGCTTCGAGCACACTCATCTCGGGTGTCAGCATCAGGTTAACCCCACCCACTAAGGCCAGGTTACTCTCCTGATTACGTAAACTCTGACAAGCTAGATGACAGGCCACCAGAGATGAAGAACAGGCTGTTTCGACGGTCAATGTGGGGCCATTGAGACCCAAGGTATAGGCAATCCGACCTGCCGCTAAGGGTGCACCGTTGCCAGAACCAGTATGAACGTCTACGGTCTGAGCAGCCAACTGGCCATAGTCATGGGTCATCATGCCAATGAAAACACCGGTTTGAGTCCCTTTCAATGAGATCGGCGACACTCCGGCATCTTCTAGACTTTCCCAACACACTTCCAACAGCAATCGATGTTGAGGGTCAAGACTCCTGGCTTCACGGGGAGAGATTTTGAAAAATGTGGCATCAAATTGATCGACATCGGAGAGAAAGCTGCCATAGCGGGTATACATTTTGCCAGGGACATCCGGGTCAGGATCGTAATATTGTTCAATGTCCCACCGATCTACAGGCACCTCAGTGACGGCATCAATTCCCTGTTCTAGCAACTGCCAAAAATCAGCTGGATTGGTGGATTGTGGGAACCGACACCCCAAGCCAATGATGGCAATGGGTTCAGTGCTATAGTGTGCCGCACCATCAGATGCGGCCACATCTCTCCTGGATGTCTCGGCTGAAGTCTGACGTTGATTCTCCAGGTTATCCTCACTCCATTGCAAAACATCTTGAACGAGATAATTTACCAGGTCATCCAGGGTGTTGTAGTCAAACAGATCTGTCGCCGACAATTGACAGCCCAAGCAAGCCTGTAGTCGATTGTTCAGTTCCAGGATCATCAGGGAATCTATCCCCATGTCAAATAAGCCGGTGTGAGAATCCAGGGTGGTTGAATCGGTAATACCGAGGATCTGAGCTACTTGTAACTGCACCTGGTCCATCAACAAAGCACGACGCTGTTCCATGGGGACAGTCTCTAACTGCTGACGTAACCATCCTGTCTGAGAGGATTTTGAACTGTTAGGAAGCACTGCTCTCAGCAACGGCATCTGAGTAGCCGTTGTTCCCTGGGCTGACCACTGCGACCAATTGATGGGCAGTACGCCCACTTGAGGCAGCTCAAGCTGAAGACACTGTTGCAAAATGGAGATACCTACCTCAAAGTTCAAGGGTTGGAATCCGGCTTTCTCGAAGCGGCTTAGCTGTGAATTGTTCAGCTGAGCGGCCATGCCATCCCCTGCCCAGGGTCCCCAATTAATACTCAGGCCCGGTAATCCCTGGGCACGACGATAATGGGCTAAGCCATCCATAAAGGCATTAGCAGCAGCGTAATTCCCTTGCCCCAAGGAACCGAGTAACGAAGCGGCTGACGAGAAGCAAACAAAAAAGTCTAACGGTTTATTCTGAGTTAATTGATGGAGATGCCAACTGCCCAACACTTTGGCCGCCATCACTTGTTCAAACTGTGGCCAGTTCTGATTTTGCAGCAGGCCATCGGCCAATACCCCAGCTGCATGAACAATTCCTTTTAGTGGGGGTAACTGGGTGTCAATTTCATCCAGCACCCTGGCCACATTTGCCGCATTCGCCACATCTGCCTGGACCACCGAAACAGTTACCCCGACTTGCTTGAGATCATGGATGATGGCTGCAGCCGTCTCCGAGGGCGCTCGTCTTCCCATCAGCACCAGGGAGGTGGCACCGGATTGTTTCATCCATTGGGCAACCTGGAGACCCAATGCGCCCAAACCTCCAGTAATCAAGTAACTGGCATCCGGTTGCACCCAATTCTCTTGACTAGAAGCAAGGGCGGTTTCTACATCGGCAGCATAGGGTTTCAATCGAGCAACATAGCGCTGGTTCTGGTTATAGGCCACCAGATTCTCTGCGTCAGCACTCAATGCTTCTTTCACCACAAGTTGCACCGCTTCCGCAATGGCAGACTCCTCATCCAAATCAAGTAAATGACAATGCAGTTCGGGATGCTCTAGCGCAATCACCCGCCCCAGACCCCACAGTGGAGTTTGCTGGATTTGAGGAATCTGTTCTCTGCTCAAACATTGACTACCCTGGGTAACCAGCCATAGGGTAGGAGATTTCTCCTGTGATATCAATGCCTGCAACAACTGTAGAGTACTGCTGCAGGTTATCTTCAGGCTGTCGGCTAAGTCCTCCATGTGGCTGGTTAAGCTCCACAAATGCACAATACCTTGTAGCGCGATACTTTGCTCATTAAGCTGTTGAAAGAGTCGCTCAAACCCATCGTCTTGGTTGGGACAGACCTGATAGTGATGGTCATCCAACTGCTGGAACGTTGTGCCAAGGGAGACCACTACACAGGACTGACCTTTGTGAACCAGTGTTTCTTTTAGTTGTTCTGCCCACTGCGCAGTAGGTACCAACAATAACCAGGTACCCGCCTCAGATAATATTGATTGAGGTTGAAGGTCTAACGCCTGCCATTGCAATTGATAGAGATATTGACTGGTATCCGCTTGTAAGTACTTTAAGAAACGCTCCCGTGGCGCACGCTTGAGGGTAAACCCATCAATACGACCAAAAGCCTGACCAGTCTCATCGAGCAGATGAATGTCATAGGCACGGGTTTGCAACTGTTCATTGATGCGTGTGGCCTGATTCACATAGGCATAGAAACGTTGAGGGGCAGGACGCATCAGGGTTACCTCGTCTACCTGCCAGGGAGCCCAGAACACTCCAGGCTCATGGTCAACATCAAACAGGTCTGCGGTTAGACGGGTACAGGCATCGAGCAAGACCGGATGAATCGGTTCATTGGCTAGGTGGGAAGCTAGAACCTCTGGCACCATAATTTCAGACAGGGCGATGCCATTCCCCACCCAGGCCTGTTGAACTACCGCCAGCATCGGACCATAGGTTACAGAGATACTGCCATAGAGTTGATTTAGAGTATCCGCTGTAATCGGGGCTAATTGTTCCTGCAAATGGGCAATATCCACACGCAGAGGAGAGAACAATTGAGGGGTATCCTGCACGGTCAAACTGGCATGCTGATGCCACTGGTCTTGTTGAGTTGCATCCCGACTAAACACATCAACCCGACAAGAGTTCATTTTCTCAGCCGGTTGTATCACCAGTTCTGTTTCCCGTTCACTGTTGGGAGAGGCTAGGAATAAAGGCTCAAGGAAATGAACAGATTCAATCGTGGCTGGCAGTTCAAGGGTTGCCAGGGTCATGGCAATATAGCTCACCCCTGGAATGACGGCTGTATCATAAACCCGGTGGTCATTAATCCAGGGATATTGGATGAGATTAATGGTTTGATGGTAAATCGTTTGTCCGGTGGAGGCCAACTCTAATTTGTTGCCCACTAGCACATGATGGGGCTGACCGAGCAGACTTTGATGTTTAGGTACGTCAACCCAGTAACGTTGCCGTTGGAAGGGATAAGTGGGTAAGGCAATTTTACGGCGTTGGGGATAGTCTTTATCAAAACCAATCCAATCAATCTTTACCCCACGAACATGGAGCTGACTCAAGCTAGAGAGCATCTGTTGCCAATCATTTTGGCCTGCTCTGAGAGACGGTAGCCAGATTTTCTCGTTATCTTCTGGTAAACATTGTCGTCCCATGCCCAACAGAATCGGCTGAGGTCCACATTCCAGGAAGATATTAATTTCCTCCTGCTGCAAGCGCTCCATGCCAGCCGCAAAGTTGACGGTCGAGAGAATGTGCCGACACCAATAGTCAGGGGTCGTGACTTCTTCAGATACTATCTGTCCGGTGACATTGGAAATTAGTTTGAGTCGGGGCGGTGAATAGCTAATCTGTCTGGCCAACTGCTCAAAATCGTCCAGCATTGATTCCATCAAGGACGAATGGAAGGCATGGGAGACTTGCAGCTGTTTGGTCTTGATGCCCTGGGTTTCAAGCTGTTGAGCAATGTCTAGCACCTTAGACTCTTGACCTGAGATAACGGTACTCTCAGGTCCATTGATAGCGGCAATGGTGACATTGTCTGTCATGAAAGTACTAAGTCTTTCAACAGAGGCCATCACCGAGACCATCGCTCCCCCCGCAGGTAATTGCTGCATCAGCTTGCCCCGTGTGGCACTGAGTTTCAAACCATCTTCTAGACTAAAGACTCCAGCAATACAAGCTGCAACAAGTTCACCAATACTGTGACCCATCACAACAGAAGGGACAATGCCCCAGGAATGCCACAGTTGATAGAGGGCATACTCAATGGCAAATAGGGCCGGTTGAGTATATGCCGTTTGATTCAATAGAGCATCGCTTACTTCTGTACTCTCATCTGGATAGAGTATTTCTAATAAAGGTCTATCCAGATAGGTATTGAGAATCTCGCTACATCGGTCTAAAGTTAGTTTAAACGTGGGCTGATTATTATAGAGTTCTCGGGCCATATTGACATATTGTGACCCTTGACCGGTGAACAGTATGGCAACTTTAGGTGTTTCAGCTGTCTTGAGAGTCCCCTTAACCAATTCCGATTCCACTTGTCCTGCAGCAAATGCGCTGAGTTGCGCTGCCGCTGCTGTTCCGGTTTCTGCTACCACAGCCAGTCGATGGCCATGAGCCAATCGTCCTGTACTGGCACTGAAGCATACATCTGCCAGGGATTGTTGAGGGTGACTCTCGAGATACTCATGATAGCGCTGGGCTAACTGCACCAAACTCTCTTCAGTCTTGGCTGATATTGTCAGCACCTGTAATGGGCGGTCTACGGGGGTCTGAATTATTTCCGTTGGCATCGGCGCTTCTTCGATCACCACATGGGCATTGGTCCCCGTAAAACCAAAGGCACTTACCCCCGCTAACCGTTGCCCTGGGCTGTTCCAGGGTGTTAATTCTTGGGGCACTTGTAGCCAGTCTTGCCAATCAATCTTTGGATTGGGCGTATTCAAATGCAGGTGCGCTGGAATTTGCTGATGCTGCAATGAGAGCACCACCTTGATCAATCCTGAGATACCTGCCGCTGCTTCCAAATGTCCAATGTTGGTTTTAACCGAGCCAATCAACAGAGGCTGTGTTGCGTTGCGATCTTCTCCTAGAACAGCCATGACCGCATTCAACTCAATGGGGTCACCCAGGGAAGTGCCTGTGCCATGGGCCTCTAGATAACTTACGTCTATTGGCTGTACTTTAGCCTGGGTTAACGCTTGTGTGATTAACCGTTGCTGTGCCTGGCCATTGGGGACAGTTAAGCCACTGCTTGGCCCATCCTGGTTTACCGCACTGCCGCGAATCAACGCCAAAATCGGGTCGCCATCCCGTTCAGCCTCGCTCAAGCGCTTCAGCACAATCATGCCACAGCCCTCGCCTCGACCATACCCATTGGCACTCTCATCAAAGGTCTTGCAGCGACCATCTGCCGATATCATTCTGGCTCTGGAGGTGCCAATGTAAGCGTTGGGGGTCAGATGTAATTTCACCCCACCGGCCAGGGCCATATAACATTCGCCCAGGCGTAAACTGTTGCAGGCTTGATGGACGGCGACCAGGGATGAAGAACAGGCGGTATCCAGGGTCATGGTAGGTCCGGTAAACCCCAGGGTATAGGCCAGTCGGCCTGCGGCACTGGAGATATGATTGCCGCTACCTGCGTAGGTCGCCAGGGGACTGTCGGGAGATTGTTGCAGATGTTGCTGGAGCAGTTGCTCATAGTCATGACCATCATTGCCGACAAATACCCCCACCATTGCTTCGGAGAGACGCTCTACTTTTTGTCCGGCGCGCTCCAGGGCTTCCCAACTGACTTCTAACAGCAATCGATGTTGGGGGTCTATGGCAACGGCTTCTCGGGGAGAAATACCAAAGAAGCTGGGGTCAAATTGGTCCACACCTTCGACAAAGTGGCCATAGCGAGTGAGTATCTTACCAGTGGCTTCCGGGTCCGGATCATAGTAAGCATCAATATCCCAGCGCTCGAGGGGAATCTCATTGCGGGTATCTTCACTGGCTTGGAGCAGCTGCCAGAATTGCTCAGGTGAATCAATTCCACCGGGTAGGCGGCAGCCCATCCCTACAATCGCTATAGGTTCATCTAATGCTTGGCGCTGTGGGGGTAACGTTGTTTTATCCTGGGACTGATCAGTGAGTTGTAGTACCTCTATGGATAGGTAACGGCTGAGCTGTTCAATATTGGGAAAGTCAAAGGCCACCGTAGTGGGCAAGGTTACCCCTATTAATTGAGTGAGACGGCTGCGCAGGTCCACCGCCATCAGCGAATCCATTCCCAATTCGAAAAAGCCCACTTGAGGATCGGGCAGAGACGTGGAAGAGAGTCCCAATACACGGGCCACTTCTTGTTGAACGGTGTGCTTTAGACGCTCAAGTTGTTCTGCTCTTGGCAATGACAGAATTTGATCCATCCAATCCGTCTGAACCGGGGGCTCGGCTGCTAACGACTCTGGTTCAACCAACGGGTCTAATAAGCTTCGATGCCGACCGGTCTGATAAACCGCATTGAATTGTTGCCAGTCCACGGCGGCCACTACACATTGCTGCGCTGAAGTGCTGAGCAACTGTCCTAAGGTAGCTGTCATTTGGGGCAATGACAGAGGAGTAATGCCAATTTCAGAGAGTCGTTTTACCTGGGAGGCGTCAGCCTGGTTCACCATGCCACTGCCTGCGATCGCAGACCAATGTACCGTCAGACTGGGTAACCCCTGACCCTGTCGATAGTGACTTAACAGATTCTGAAATTCATTGGCGGCCCCATAATGGGCCTGATGCGCCGACCCCCAAACGGCAGCAATCGAACTGAAGTTGACGAAAAAGTCTAAATCCCATTCCAAACTGAGTTGATGCAGATTCCAGCTGCCTTTTACCTTAGGAGCTAACGTCTTCGCCAGTGTGGACTGGTTCAATGACTCAATGGGATGTAAGTCACCATCAATCCCAGCGGCATGGATCACCCCTCGCATGGGTGGCCATGACTCGGATAATGGGGACAAGGTTGTTTGCAGCGCCATGGCATCATTAATGTCCACGACAGGCATAACAACCTGACAACCTTGCGATCGCAACTGGGCAATGACGGCTTCTTTTTCTGGGGTATTGGCCCCCTGTCGACTTACGAGAACCAGATAACGAGCCCCTTGTTCCACCAGCCATTGGGCCACAGTCAGCCCCAAACCACCCAGCCCGCCACTGAGCAAATAGCTACTCTCCGGATCAATTGTTAATGGGGTATCTGGTTTAGGCTGAGTGCGTACCAGCCTGGCCACATAACGTTGATGATTCCTGCGATAGGCAACTTGTTCTTCAGTGTGATTGGTTAAGACTTCGGTGGTCAGCCATTGGGCATGGTGCTCCATCGTAGCCTGACCATCCAGATCGATCAGGCCGCCCCATTGATGGGGATGCTCCAGGCCAAAGATGCGCCCCATGCCGCGCACAGGAGCCTGGACAAGAGCAGGTCGGTCAGTCTCCAAGGCCACTCCATCCTGGGTCAATACCCACAACTTGGTTTGGGAGAGTTCAGGTTGCCCCACCAGGCTTTGCATTAGATGTAGCAATTCGGTACATTGCTGGTTGACTGTTCTAGATAGAACATCTGCAGTAAGGTCTGTTAAATTAATCTCTTCCAGACTCCGGAGCCAAAGAATACCGGCAACTGGCAAGGTGTTGGTCTGGCTTAGGTGGGTCCATAGTCGGGCATAGGCATCAGGACTATCCGGCTGCAGAACATAGTTAACGTGGTCATTGTTCTGGGGCAGTTCCTCTGCTAAAGTCACCAACGTACTGGTTTGGCCATGGTGGTGTAATTGGGATGCGATCGCATCCCCTAGCTCCACAGATTGAGTAAAAATTAGCCAGTGGTGAGGCTGATATTCGTCTATAGCAGGAGCTGCTTGCTGCTGCCACTGGACTTCATACAGCAAATCCTGGACCGATTGAGCAGCCAGTTGTTGCTGATGGACTTTGACCAACTGTTCTATTGTCTCTGTAGCAATAGGAGAATGATTCTGGGTTGAGAGCAGCTGGTGGAGTTGAGAGATATCTCCTTGGTCTAACAGTTCAGTGACCTGGGAACTACTGTTTGAAGCAGTTTGAATCTGCTGTTTGGGAGTATCAACCCAATAGCGTTGCCGTTGGAACGGATAGGTGGGCAGAGAGACTTTGCGACGTTGGGGATAGTCCCGGTCAAAGCCAGGCCAATCAATATCTACACCTTTACTATAAAGCTGTCCCAAACTGGAGAGTAGCTGCTGCCAGTCACTTTGACCAGATCTAAGGGAAGGTAGCCAGGCTTTCTCCCCATCCTCTGATAAACATTGTCGGCCCATGCCCAACAGAATCGGTTGAGGCCCACATTCCAGGAAGATGTTGATCTCTTCTGACTCTAAACATCCCATGCCAGTAGTAAAGTTGACCGGGGCAAGAATGTGACGACACCAGTACTCAGGCGTTGCCACGTCATCCGTGACCACCTGGCCTGTAACATTGGAAATCAGTTTGAGTTGAGGTAATGAGTAACTAATCTGTCTGGCCACCTGCTCAAACTTATCCAATATCGGTGCCATTAAGGGGGAATGGAAGGCATGGGAGACCTGAAGCTGCTTAGTCTTGATTCCTTGGGCTGCCAACTGTTGCGCGACAGCTTGAACCGCAGATTCTTCCCCTGAGATCACCGTACTCTCAGGACCATTAATGGCGGCAATTGTCACGTCATCCTTAGCCGCCAACACAGATTTAACCTGCCCCACAGCCGCCATTACCGAAACCATGGCTCCACCAGCGGGCAACTGCTGCATCAGCTGACCTCGCATGGCACTGAGTTTCAAGCCATCTTCTAAGCTAAAGACGCCAGCGACACAGGCGGCGACAATTTCGCCAATACTGTGACCCATGACTACTTTGGGTGTAATGCCCCAAGATTGCCAGAGTTGATACAGAGCATATTCCAGGGCAAACAGAATGGGTTGGGTATAGGCAGTTTGGTTAAGGGGAGATGTGTAATCAGACTGTAGGGGCTGGCCTTGTGCCTGCCTTGGATCAATGTGTAGGGGCTGGCCTTGTGCCTGCCTTGGATCAATGTGTAGGGGCTGGCCTTGTGCCTTCCCTTCTTCCGATATATTCGGGTAAAGGATTTGGAGAATATCTAGATCTAGATAAGGGCGTAGACTGTTGTTACAGTGGTCGAGAATCTGCCGGAATAGTGGTTGGGTCTCATATAGTTCTCGTCCCATCTCTGCATACTGGGAACCTTGACCAGTAAACAGAAAGGCGACGTTGGGAGTCTGTTGAACGCCTGCTCTGCTTCCATTCCCTACTGTCGCTGATGCCTGGCTGTTATTTCTTAATTGCTTTACCAGCTCGGGTACAGAGACAGCGGTTAGCGCTAACCGCTGTCTAAAGTGAGATCGACCTGCATTAGCGCTAAAGCAAAGATCGGCTAAATTAATCTCTGGATGAGTGACAAGATAGTCACAGTACTTTTGGCATAGCTCTGATAACGCTTCAGGGGTAGCAGCAGATAATCCCAACAGGTGTAACGGACGGTCGATACCTGGGGAAGTGATACTAGAAGGCTTTTCCGAAACCGCTTCTAAAACAACATGGGCATTGGTCCCACTAAAGCCAAACGAACTCACTCCGGCTTTCCAAGACCCGGTCTGATGCTCCGGCCATGGTCTCGTTTGAGTCGGTACTTGTAAACCATTCCAATCGAAATGGGGTGTGGGTTGCTGTAGATGCAAATGAGCCGGAATCTGACCATGTTGCAAGGATTGCACCACCTTAATCAACCCAGCAATCCCAGCTGCCGCCTCCAGATGACCTAGATTTGTTTTCACTGACCCCACCCATAGGGGCTGCTGTTTTTGATCCGATGCTTGATCCGATGTTTGATCCGACGATTGCCCGGCAGCCATGACTGTTTGTATAGCAGTTAACTCAATGGGATCTCCCAACGCTGTTCCAGTGCCATGGGCTTCAACGTAATCAATCTCTGCGGGCATTACGCCTGCATCCAACAAGGCTGACTGGATCACCTGTTGCTGAGCTAAACCATTAGGGGCCGTTAATCCATTGCTGCGACCATCCTGGTTCACCGCTGACCCACGAATAATTGCATGAATTGGATCGCCATCCTTCAATGCATCCGACAATCGCTTCAGGAGAATCACGCCGCAACCTTCTCCGCGAACATATCCATTGGCGTCAGCATCAAAGGTTTTGCATTTACCATCAGGCGTTAACATTTGTGCCTCAGAGAGGGCAATACTGTTCTCAGCGGTCAAAATTAGATTGACACCGCCTGCCAGAGCCTGTTCACATTCTCCCAGACGCAAGCTTTGACAAGCATTATGAACGGCCACTAAGGATGAAGAACAGGCCGTGTCAATTGCTACACTAGGGCCTGTCAAGCCCAAACTATAGGACAGTCTTCCAGCAGCGGTACTAAAGGCGTTCCCGGTGCCAAAGTAGGGGCCCACTTCTCCAGCTTGTTCTAGCAGCCGGGTATAGTCATGGGTGCTAATGCCAATAAAGACACCAATCTCTCTCCCGGAGAGTCTGCTAGGAGCTTGAACAGAATCTTCAATGGCTTCCCAACTCACTTCTAGCAACAGTCGTTGCTGCGGATCTAGACTGATCGCTTCTCGGGGTGCAATACCGAAAAACGATGCATCAAATATGTCTACTTGTTCAAGAAAACCACCATAATGGGTGGTACCAGGGTAACTGTCAATCGCCCAACGGGTGGATGGTACGGTTGTGATCACATCGTCAGCCCCCTGCAACAATTGCCAGAAGTCTTCGGCATTATTGATGTTGTTGGGAAATCGACAGCCGATGCCAATAATTGCGATCTCAGATGTGAGCGTCTCCGTTGCCCCTTTACTCCCCCTAAGCTTTGTAGGAACATTGCCTTTTTCGGACGTTGGTTCACTTAGATATTCGGATAGAGCCGCAATGGTGGGATAGTCATACAACAGAGTGACCGGTAACGGTCGCTGCAACCAGTCCTGCAATTCTCCTGATACTCCCACAGCGGTTGCCGAATTGAGACCATATTCTGCCAGTGGTCTGTCTCCACTGATTTGACCAGGCTCAAGGTTTAGGTGTTGAGCTAACTGAGTAACCAACCATTGATGAATCTGTGACGCGGTGGGATGAGAATTATTGTCTTGGGTCGTTGGGGCAGACGTGTGCCACTCGGCATGGGGGGCTGCCATTGGTTGAGTCTCTTTAACATCCTCAAACTCTTCATGGGCCATCGCCGTCAAACTTCCATTTAAGAATGCGCTGCGGCAGGCGCGTCGCTGAATCTTGCCGCTTGACGTCTTTAAAATACCGTTGGGTTTGAGCAACAAAACACTTTGGACCTGCAGGTCAAAGGTTTCTGATATGGCCCGCCGCATCGCATTGATCACCTCAGGGCCATTGAGCTGACGCAGGTAACTGCGTTTTACTTCATGGAGAACAACCAGCTGCGCCTGTTCTCCCACCTCAACAGAAAATGCCGCCCCACCACCAGGTTGCAGTGCTGGATGACTCGCTTCAGCAACTTGCTCAATATCTTGGGGATAGTAATTTTGTCCCCGAATAATGATCAGGTCTTTTAGACGTCCAGTGATAATCAGTTCCCCTGCCACCAGACCACCCAAATCACCCGTTCGCAAAAAAGGCCCTTCCTCGCTCTCCTCTAGATAGGCCTGAAACGTTAGCTGAGTTGCGTCTGATTGTTGCCAATACCCCTGGGCAACACTTTCACCCGCCAGCCAAATCTCACCGATCTCTCCCTCAGCACAACGTTGCCCAGTTTGGGGATTAACAATACGCACATTCAAGTCTGAAGGAGGAATACCGCAGCTCACCAATGATTGAGTCTGAGTCTGAGGTGACCCAGTCTCGACCACTACCTCAATCTGTCCCGCAGTCAAACTTGAGGTACTGACGGTCAAAGCCTTTGGTACCTGGTCAATGGGGTGCCAACTGACCCCTAATGTCGCTTCCGCCAAACCATAACAGGGCATAAAGGCCCGTTGCTGAAACCCACAATCCTTAAAAGCAGCAGCAAACTCAGCCATGATTTGCGCTCGAATGGGTTCAGCGCCATTGTAGGCTACCGTCCAGCTACTCAAATCCAGCTCTGCCTTTTGCTCAGGTCGAATTTTTTGTACACAGAGTTGGTAGGCAAAATCCGGTGCCCCCCCATGGGTGCCCCGAAACTTACTGATTGCCTGCAGCCAGCGCACGGGCTTCTGCAAAAAGGCAGTGGGTGACATTAAGATTGACTGACAACCCACATACAGCGGCTGAAAAATACCGTTAATCAACCCCATGTCGTGATAAACAGGCAGCCAAGACACGGATCGACTGGCAGCAGAACTATGGGTAACCGCTTGAATCAGTTTGCTATTGTGGAGCACATTCCCATGGCTAACCATCACTCCTTTGGGTTGCCCGGTGGAGCCTGAGGTGTATTGCAAGAACGCCAGGGTATCGGCAGTGATGGCAGGGATTGCCAAGGAACCCAGCGATTGAGAAGGCTTGATATCTTCCGTGATTAAAACCGCTAAATGGGTAATGTGAGAATAGTCTGCACTTTGTTTTTGGAGCTGTTGCCAAATGTTGGTTGTGGTGAGTACAACTGCAGGTTGGGCATCGTTTGCGATCGCACCCAAGCGCGACCGCCGCTGCTTTCGTCGCGGCGGATTGGCAGGCACCGCAACAATACCTGCGTATAAACACCCCAAAAATGCTGTTATAAATTTTAAACTTGGAGGATATAAGAGTAAGGCGCGCGCTCCAGGTTGCGTAATTTGCAATAATTGCCTTGCGATCGCCTGGGCCTGTTGTTCTAATTCTTGATAACTGAGCTGGTCAGACTCTACTTCCCCATCCTGCAGAAACGTATATGCCGTTTGACCTGGTTGATAGGCAGCACGATAGCTTAGTAATTCAATAAGATTAGAAGAACCTGGGAGTTCCATGGGTTTATCAGAATGATCTACAACAGCGTGCCCTATCCATCGTTCTCAATCTGAGAACGAAACAACAAACTATAGAATTTCTAAAATTTTCAACTTAAAACTCAAGATTGGCCAGCGCACAGCTTGCAAATACTAAATTTTTTTAAGACTGGATCGTTCCTGTCTTAAAAACTTCAGTATGTAATTATGTAACACTGAATGAATCACACTCATCGTTCAATGTTGTGGGCGAAAAACAAATAACAACATGTGTGATGACTGTAATCAAGAGCTTTAGAACCTCACATGGATTCTAAGGTTAATTAATGGCCCAATATGCAATTTAGCATATTGGATGTCTTAATATGTTTGGTGTCGCATTAGAGATAAGCATCCATCTTTGTAATTATTATGGTTCTATTATCTTAAAGATGTCCGACAGAAAACATCCCGAAAAGTTCAGGTTTATTCAGATAAAAGTTCAGATTTATTCAGGTGTTTGGGAAAATAGTCAGACTAGCCAGATGTGACTGTTTTATCTTTGATGTTCATTTTCCTATCATGGGCTTGATCAAAGTTTTCTGGTTTAATGTGCTTTTGATGTCCACTCAATAAACTGGATACGCCGGTAGTTTCAGGGAGTGGAGCTTCCTGATTGAATGAGAAATAGTTTTCAGGTTCTTGATAAACGGTGATGTAGCCCTCGTAGTTGCGTAAGGCAACTTGATGAACCCCTTGACTCAAAAGATATTGGGGTGCAATCGGAATTTTACCGCCACCTCCTGGGGCATCCACTACATAGGTTGGAACGGCATAACCACTAGTATGTCCCCTCAGGCCTTCCATGATTTCGATGCCCTTAGCGATGGGCGTTCGAAAATGGCCTGATCCCTTTACCAGGTCACACTGGTATAGATAGTAAGGACGAATGCGATTTATCACTAACGTATGCACAAGTTCTTTTTGAATGGCTAACGAATCGTTGATCCCTGCCAGTAAGACACTTTGATTGCCAAGGGGAATACCTGCATCCACCAGTTTTGCCAGGGCATTGCTAGCCTCAGGGGTAATTTCTTTCGGATGATTAATATGCACATTCAGCCAGAGGGGGTGGTATTGCCGTAGCATGTTGCACAACTTATCGGTAATGCGCTGGGGTAAAAAGATAGGAACTCGGCTACCAATGCGAATAATTTCAATGTGGGGAACTGCCCGCAGGCGAGACAGCACATAATTTAGAAAAGTAGTAGAGAGCGTCAGTGGATCACCACCACTAATGAGAACATCTCTAACCTGAGGTGTGTTCTGTAAATACTCTATCTGAAGATCTATTCCTTGTTTGTTGACACTGGCTTTCGGATCACCCACCATCCGGCTTCGGGTACAATATCGACAGTAACTGGCACAGTGCGTGGTAACCAACATCAGAACTCGATCTGGATATCGATGCACCAGACCAGGCACAGGACTATGCTGATCTTCTTCCAGGCTATCAACCTCCATCCCTTCAAAGGCGAGAAGTTCTCTCCCTAACGGTATAACTTGTCTGCGAATCGGACAATTGGGGTTATCTGCGTCTATCAAGCTCATAAAGTAAGGGGTAATATCAACCCGAAACCTATGATCTGAATTTAGACCTGCTTTTTCCTCTGGGGTAAGTTGGAGAATTTGTAAGATTGTTTCTAAATCACTAATCCGATGCTTGAGCTGCCATTGCCAATCATTCCAATCATGGTCAGGAGTCTCAACCCATTTCTTCGGACGGGGCGTAAAGTGTTGGGTGGTGTTGGGTGGTGAAGTTGCCATGGCAGGTATTGGATTTTGGTGGTGATAGTGAGGACAATCAGATGGATGACAGGACTTAAGATATTTTGATCTGTTCGATAGATTTAAGAATTTTCTGAGCCAACATTTCGATATGGGGTTCAACCATAATGGAGGCATGGCTACCAGAAATGGTATATACGTCAATCTCTTCTGCTGCGAAGGGTTGCCATCCCATAGCCAAATTTTCGTATGATTCTGATAGGCCATACTGGGATAAACTTGCCTCTTGAGCCTGAAATAGGGTGATGGGAGTCGGAGATGTATACCTGGGACTATAATCCAGCTGAAACTGAGTCCGAAATACTTGAAACAATCCCCGGACTATTTTGCTATCCGATTGAGGGGGGAGCACTTCGGCCATTTCAAGCCGTTGTTTTAAGGTGTCGATTTGTTCTGATTCGGTGAGTAAGTGGAGTTTATCGACATCGATTTGGAGACTATCACCCAAAAGCTCCTCAATCATGCCAATTAACAGCTGCATCCACGTGGTGTGATTCCAGTCAGCATAGGTTTTCTGGCGACTTACATCTGATGATGTCGTATTAGTTGCTGAGGGTGCGATCGCATCGATCATAAAAACCCGACCAATGGACTGTCCTTGACGCTGAAGCTGCTGCGCCATCTCAAAAGCCACCTGAGCACCAAAGGAATGTCCCAAGAACACATAGGGGCCTACAGGTTGAACTGTCTGAATCGCTTGAATATATTGTTCCGCAATGCTTTCAATACTTTGGAGAGGAGGTGTTTCCCCATCCAGACCTTGAGCCTGTAGTCCATACAGGGGTTGATCGGTACCCAGGTGTCTGGCAAGGGGGTAAAAATAGAGCACATTGCCGCCAGCACCGGGGACACAAAATAATGGAATCGCTGAACCGTTAGGTTGAATCGGTACCAGGGGAGACCAATTTGGTTGAAACGAGGTAGATCCTAAAACAGCTGCGAGTTCTTCAAGGGTGGGATGCTGAAATAATGTGGCTAGGGGTAAATTGATTTGAAAATATTGTTGAATTTGAGCCATTAAACGCATGGCTTTTAGAGAATGCCCGCCTAGTTCAAAGAAATTATCTTGGATACCAATGCTCTCTTTGCATAATAAATCTTGCCAAATTTTAGCCAATGTTTGTTCTATAAAATTACGAGGGACTGTCTCAGGCTGGTTGTGGGTGCCTTGACTTTGACCTATGTCCAATAAAGAGAGTTCCTTCCGATCTATTTTTCCATTTTGGTTGAGGGGAAAATCCTCCAGGGTTACGAATGTACTTGGAATCATATAATCCGGCAGCTTTTGTTTGAGAAAATTTCGGAGGTCGGTCGGTGAATGCTCTGGAGGATAGAGAGAGGGACAGATATAGGCCACTAGTCTTTTATCCTCAGGCATCTCTTCTTCTACAGTAATTACCACTGCTTGGTTGACTTGAGGATGGCTACTCAGGACGGTTTCGATTTCACCCAGTTCTATTCTAAATCCTCGAACTTTAACCTGATAATCCACACGACCCAGATATTCAATATCGCCATCCTGGGCATATCGGGCGAGATCTCCTGTTTTATAGAGTCGTCCGGAGCCAAAGGGGTTAGGAATAAACTTCTCTGCGGTCAGTGTGGAACGGTTTAAATAACCTCTGGCCACGCCCATTCCCCCAATGTATAACTCACCAATCACTCCTTTGGGGACAGGGCATAATTCTGCATCCAGGATATAAACCTGAGTATTGGCGATGGGGGAACCAATGGGAATCGTTAATTGAGTATGAGCCTTTCCATCTAAGCTAGAGTGTGAAACGCAGAACTGGCTTGACCAGACAGTTGTTTCTGTGGGTCCATATAAGTTCCACAGATTTTTGCTACGGGGCAAGAGCTGACGGGCAATCTCAGGAGGCAGGGTTTCACCACCACATAAGATCATCATATCTGTTGAGATTGCATCCCATCCAGCTAACAACAACATTTGCCATGTGGCGGGAGTTGCCTGCATAATTGTGGGCTGGATTTCAAGCAGTTTATGCTTAAGTTGTTGTCCATCTTGTGCCACATTCTGGGGAATAAGCCATAGTTGAGCGCCACTAATGAGGGGCAGATAAATCTCCAATGTGGCAATATCAAAGGCTATGGTTGTTACTGCAGCTAGACGGTCGGAATGATCTATTCCTAAAGTCTCCTGAAAACTGCATAGGAGATTGGCCACCGATTTGTGTTCAATTTGAACCCCCTTAGGCTGTCCTGTTGAACCCGAGGTATAGATAACATAGGCTAAATTGTGTGAAGCTGCGCTATTATCTAGATTTTCAGGCGATTGTTTGGCAATTATCGATGCCTGGTCATCCAGGCAAACAACTGAGCTTTTAAGGGAGAGAAATTGTTTGTACAATGAGGCTTGAGTCACCAGTAAAGATACCTGTGCATCAGTCAGGATACTGTGAAGCCGCTCTGAGGGATGGTTTGGGTCGAGCGGGACATAGGCCCCACCCGCTTTCAAAATCCCGAGCAACGCCACGACCATATCAATTGATCGGTTTACACATATCCCAACCAGAACCTCTGGTCCTACGCCCTGTGCTTGCAGATAATGGGCCAGCCGGTTGGCCTTTTGATTCAGCTGCCGGTAGGTGAGCTGCTCTTGCTCAAATACAATGGCTACAGCATCGGGGGTTTTAGCAACCTGTGCCTCAAATAGCCGGTGAATGCATTGTTCTTGCAAAAGGTGGCATTGGGTATCGTTCCAGGTAACTAGAGCCTGATGACGTTCAATTTCATCGAGTAAGGGCAATTTGCTAACAGAATTTTGAGGGTCCATCACTACAGCAAAAAGCAAATTACTGAAATGAGCCGCCATCTGTTGGATCGTTAAGGCATCAAACAAGTCTGTGTTGTATTCCCATTCACAGGTTAATTGGTTCTCTCTTTCAGTGATGGATAGGGTGAGATCAAACTTAGAGATTGTGTTTTCTATCGTAGACTCACTCAAGGTTATCCCTGGAAGTACCAGGTCGTCCAGCGGTGCATTTTGCAATGCAAACATTACCTGAAATAGAGGAGAGTGGCTCAAACTCCGTTGGGGGTTCAAGGCCTCTACTACTCTTGCAAAAGGGACACCTTGGTGCTCATATGCCTGGAGGGCTGTTTCTCGAAAACGAGTTAATAAGGTCTCAAAACTAAGGTTGTTCTCAAAGCGAGTTCTTAAAACCAGAGTATTGACAAAGAAGCCAATTAACGGCTCTAGTCCAGGATGATTGCGATTGGCAACAGGAGACCCAATTAAGATATCGGTTTGTCCACTATAGCGGTAGAGCAATGTGGCAAATGCACTGTGCAAGATCATAAATAGGGTGACCTGCAGCTGTTGCGATAACCGCCTTAGTTGTTGAGTCAGGTCCCTATCCAGGAGAAACTGTTGACTGGCTCCCTGATAGGTTTGCACCGCTGGACGAGGGCGATCAGTTGGCAATAATAATAGGTCCGGCGCATCTGCAAGCTGATTTTGCCAGTACTGGAGTTGCGTTTTAAGGGTTTCGGATTGTATTTGCTGCTGCTGCCATACTGCGAAGTCTGTGTACTGAATCGGTAGGTCGGTCAGCGGTGAAGGGGCTCCTAAACAAAATGCCTGATATAGGGCCGAGAGTTCTTGCATCATAACCCCCATTGACCAATCATCAGAAACAATATGGTGCAGGGTAAAGAGAAGGGTATAGGATGATGTACCCAGCCGAAACACAGAACATCGCAGCAGGGGAGCGACTTCTAAATTAAATGGAGTCGCAGCCGCTTGCTGAATCTGCTGGTTTAAAGTTTTTGCTTGTTCATCACCTGTTAAAGTTTGCAAGTTAATTTGCTCAATATTTATGGTGGTTGATGCTTGTATTACTTGAACAGGGACACCATTCACGGTTTGAAAGCTGGATCGTAAGATCTCATGTCGATTAACTATTGCTGAGAGTGCCTGTTGCAAAGCATGAAGATCCAACGATCCTTGGAGCAAAAATGCTTCAGATATATTGTAAGTTGCACTGGAGCCTTCAAGTTGATCTAAAAACCATAATCGTTCTTGAGCCCAGGATAACGGATACTGCTGTCGTGATTTGTCAGCACCAGAGAGATCAACACGAGGTATGGAGAAAGCCTGATGGTTACTGGCAGCATTTTTAAGCTGATGTATCCTTTGGTCTAGCTGGGTAACAGTCGGCGCTTCAAAAATGGTTCTAATGGAGAGATTGGCCTCAAAAGTTCGTCTGAGGCGTGACACTAACTGAATGGCCAATAAAGAATGTCCACCTAGGTTAAAGAAATTATCGTATATACCAACTTTGTCGATGTCTAACACCTCGGCAAAGGCTCTAGCGATGATTTCGCCACGAGGAGTATCGGGGGCAATGTATTGCTCTTCCGGCAGACTGTTCCTATCAGGTAGTGGCAGTGCTCGGCGATCTACTTTTCGATTGGGGGTGAGAGGAAAAACATCTAAGGCCACAAATGCGCTTGGGATCATATACTCCGGTAGCTTCTGTTGGAGAAACTCACGCAGTTGCAAAGGAGATGGAGACGGCTGAGAAGCAACAAAATAGGCAATTATTTTTGTGTGATGGGCAGCCTGACGGGTTGTAATCACCACTGCTTGTTTGACTTGAGGGTGACAATTCAAGACCGTTTCGATTTCACCCAGTTCTACCCTAAACCCTCGAACTTTGACCTGATAGTCTACACGACCCAGATATTCAATATCGCCATCCTGGGCATACCGGGCGAGATCGCCTGTTTTATAGAGCCTTCCAGGCCCAAAGGGGTTAGCAATAAACTTTTCTGTGGTTAGCTCTGGTAAATTGAGGTAGCCCCTCGCCAGGGTAATACCGCCCACATATAATTCTCCCTTCATCCCCTTAGGGACAGGTTGTAGCGATGGATCCAGAATATAGGTTTTGATATGAGCTAAGGGTTTACCAATCGAGGTTTCACTCCCTTGCCAGTTAAGAATTTGCACCTTAGAAAGGTGACAGGTTGTGGCTACCACAGTCACCTCTGTAGGACCGTAACTGTTGACAAGCTGAGGATAATCACCGCAATGATCGAGCCAGCGTCGAACTTGTTCTGGATCAGCACCTTCTCCACCAATAATCACGAGTCGAAGCGATGGATTAAGGGTGATCTGAGATTCGGAAAATTGAGAACAGATGTGATGCCAGTAAGCTGTTGGCAAGTTTAAAACAGTGATCTGCCAATCATGACACTTTTGAATAAGTGTCGCGATGTCATTCATATCCTCTGTGCGCAATACCAGAGTTGCTCCTGCGTGCCAACAGGGGTAAATTTCTTCAACAGATGTATCGAAGCTGACTGAGGCAAATTGTAGAACGCGATCCGACGACGAAAGACAATATTTTGCTGTAATAGATTGGGTGAAATTTCTCACAGTCTGATGTTCAATCATCACCCCTTTTGGCGTTCCAGTCGATCCAGATGTATAGATAATATAGGCTAAATTGTTAGGGGTAACTTGAGTGAGAGGGTTAGACTGACTCTTCTGAGAAATGACCGTGCTATCGGTATCTAAACAAATGACGACTGCCGAATGCTCAGGTAATCTGGATAACAAATGGCTGTGGGTTACTATGACTGATACCTGAGTATCGGCAACCATAAACTGGAGTCTTTCTTGAGGATAGCTAGGGTCAAAGGAGGCATAGGCTCCCCCAGCTTTCAAAATCCCCAACAGTCCAACCATCAAGTCAATGGATCGCTCTAAACACAATCCTACGAGCACTTCTGGTCCAACCCCCTGGTCTATTAGATAGTGGGCTAATTGATTAGCTTTGTCATTTAATTGCTGATAGGTTAGTTGCTGTTGCCCAAACACCAATGCGATCGCATCAGGTGTCTTTATAACTTGTGTTTCAAATAACTGATGAATACACTGATTGCACGGGTACTCCCTGGCTGTATCATCCCAACCCACATAAGAAAGATCTAAATTCTCATTTTTAGATACAGCCATATTTACCCTTTTTTGATTCTTGATTTTTTATTTAGATTTCTGTAACTTTTCTGCTAGCGACTGTAGCATCGGCTATGTGTGTGAAGTGACTAACAATACCCTTAAGCGGAAAGGTAACAGATAGAGTGCATAAAAGCAATCAAATACAATTCAGTGAAAGTACAGTTGTAACCGTACCAGCTCTAATTAGAGTAGTTCTGTTGGTGTTAGTACTGATTATCCCCTGAAGGTAAGAATCTTTCTTTAGAAAAGTTTTTGGGTGATTCTCAAACGGTCTCGGTGTGACGTTGCACCGCGTGATCTGCATAGGCCTGTGGGGTAACCTTAATCATCTATTTCTCAAACACCTGAATAAACCTGAACTTTTATCTGAATAAATCTGAACTTTTCGGGATTTTTTCTGCCAGGGATCTCCGAGATAATAGAATTGCAACAATGAAAAGATGGATGCTTATATCTGATGCAACATCAAAATTTCGAAGACATCCAACCGGTTAAAACGGATATTGAGCCGTTTCCTCAATCGGTGTCGAAGGCTAATTTGCCTGAAATTTTCCTGTCGCATGTTCATCAATTTCCCAGTCAACGTGCCTATACTTTTCTAAATAATGGTGAAGCCGAGACGGCGAGTCTAACCTATCAGCAACTGGGCGATCGGGTACAGACGATCGCGGCTAGATTACGCTCACTCACAGCCCCTGGAGACAGAGCGCTACTGCTTTTTTCGCCTGGGTTAGAGTTTGTTATGGCATTCTTAGGATGCCTACTGGCTAACGTGATTGCGGTTCCCACATATCCTGTGCGCCGACCACAACATCTGGAGCGCCTGGCTGCGATCGCCCATGATGCAGAACCCACCCTAGTTCTAACAACTCAGGATCAGCTTGAGCAGGTGCGATCGCACTGTCAAGAACTTCAGCTCGAACAAATACGCTGCGTTGCGATTGACCAATGGGCTGACGAGATCGGAGCTGATTGGCCGCCGTTAGATATTGCACCAGAAACCCTGGCATTCGTGCAATATACCTCAGGCTCCACCGGGCAACCCAAAGGCGTGATGATCAGCCATGCCAATTTACAGCACAATCTAACTCAGATTCAGGCTGGTTTTGGTCATACTCCCCAGAGCCAGGGTGTCATTTGGCTGCCTCCATATCACGACATGGGCTTAATCGGTGGCATTCTTCAACCCCTCTTCGTTGGTTTCCCAGTTGTGTTGATGCCAGCCACTGCATTTTTGAAAAAACCAATCCGTTGGTTGCAAGCGATCTCTGATTATCAGGCAACAACCAGCGGAGGACCGAACTTTGCGTACGATCTCTGTGTGCAACGGATAAAGCCAGAGGAGCTACATCATCTCGATTTGAGTTCTTGGGACGTTGCTTTCACAGGGGCAGAGCCAGTACGACCTGCAACAATACAACAGTTTTCGGCTAAATTTTCAGCCTGTGGCTTTCGATCAGAGGCATTTTATCCCTGCTATGGTCTAGCAGAGGCGACCTTGATGGTGACTGGAGGTAATCGGCTGCAGCCACCCAAATTTCATCAGATTAAGTCTAGCGCACCAGACATGGGGCAAGATTTAACCCAGAGTTTAGTTGGGTGCGGCCCAGCTAGAAATGATATGGATGTTGTGGTTGTCGATCCTCAGAGCCACGATATCTGTGCAGCAGGACAAGTTGGGGAGATTTGGGTGCGGGGTCCAAGTGTTGCCCAGGGCTACTGGCAGCAGGAAAAATCACCAGCGTTTAAGGCCCGCTTGAGTGAGACGACTCGTGTAGTGATCGGTAAAAACTCTGAATCACCTTTTCTCAGAACCGGTGATTTAGGCTTTTGGGTAGAGCGCGAACTCTTTGTTACAGGACGCCTTAAAGATCTCATTATCATTCGAGGTCAGAACTATGCTCCTGAAGATATCGAATATGTTGCAACCCGAAGTCACCCAGCCTTGCGCCCTCATGGTGGTGCAGCTTTTTCAGTTGACCTAGAGGGGACTGAGGTGTTAATTGTCCTGCATGAAGTCGAGCGTTCTGCGATCAAAGACCTGGATGCTGAAGTGGTAATGAATGCGATTCGTCAGGCTATTTCACGGCACTATGAGCTACAAGTATCAGAAGTCATTCTCTTGAAAGCTGGAAGTTTACCGAAAACATCTAGCGGCAAGATTCAACGCTACATCTGCCGTGATCGTTTTTTGGAGAATACCTTAAATGTTGTTGGACGATCTCACTTTCCAGTGAACTCTTTGCAGAGTACATCAACCACACCTTGTTCAGAGGAGGAACGGCAGGTGAAAGAGAGTGCGACGGCCCAAGCACCAGTTACAAAAGCAGCGATTGAAGACTGGTTAATCCAGAATTTAGCTCGATATTTAAAGGTAGCACCAAGCACGATCGACCCGCGCCTGCCATTTGCAGATTATGGATTAGATTCATCCGTAGCCCTCAACTTAACAGGAGAATTAGAAGACTGGCTGAATGATGAAATCGAACCTGATGTATTCTGGCGATATCCCAGTATTAGGAAACTAGCGGAATACTTTGTTGAGGGGGATTAGGCCGTGATCGAGTTTAATCCATTTTTACCAGAGTTTCGAGCTAACCCCTACCCCTTTTTTCAACAATTACGAGAGCAGGACCCAGTTCATCAAACCGCCAGTTTTACGGGAGCCTGGGTGCTCACTCGTTATGCTGATGTCAAGGCTATTTTGAGTGATCATCGGGTTCAAGTTGACAATTTGCCAGATCGATTGGGTCAGAAAGCGGCTTATCTAGAGTCCGGACAAAACTTTGCCCATTTGCAACAAACGATTGGGGCCTGGTTATTTTTCCAAAATCCCCCAGATCATACCCACTTTCGGAATCTGGTGAGCAATTATTTTGCTAGTGCTGCGGTTGAGCAACTTCGCACTCAGATTCAAACTATTGTGGATCAGCTAATTGCTAACGTCCTAGATCAGGGGAGAATGGATATTATGTCAGACCTGGCCGCCCCCTTACCCACATTAGTGATCTCTACAATACTTGATATCCCTTCAGAAGACCAGACTCAGCTTACGCAATGGTCGTACACTTTGTTTCGAGTTTTTGATCAGCCCATTTCTTTAAGAGGCTATGGTCGTATGGAGGAGGCTGCTCAGGCCTTTAAAGGTTACTTTCAAACCTTGATTGAACAGAGAAAAAAAAGTCCGGGTTCTGATTTATTGAGTCAGCTTTTGAGAACGCAAACCCACAGTAATGTTCTTTCTGAGGAAGATTTCTTAGGGTTCTGTGTGATGTTATTTAGTGTGGGGCAAGAAACAACGGAAAACATGATTGGGAATAGTATGCTAGCCCTTCTCAATCATCCTCAGCAGCTTAAACAGCTTAAACAGGAGCCAACACTGATCAAAAAGGGGGTAGAGGAACTACTGCGTTATGATAGCCCGGTTCAATTCCTAGCGCGCATGGCTACGAGTGATCTAGACATTGGTGGTAAGACAATCAGAGCTGGCGAAAGAATCTTTTTAGCCCTTGGCGCTGCCAATCGAGATCCACATCAATTCTCAGAACCCGATCGATTGCATTTTCTCCGTCATCAGGGCCAACCCATTCCGTTTGGATCGGGGATTCATTATTGTTTGGGTGCTGCTTTAGCCCGGATGCAGGGTCAGATCGCGATTAACACAATGATTCAGAAATTACTGCATCTTAAATTGGCTCCTGAACCTTTGAAGTGGCGAAAAAACCTGGTTTTGAGGGGACTGAAGTCATTGCCTGTGACATTTGAGGCCAGCCAGTCAACGTAGTCACCGTTGAACAAGAATTTTGGACATCAGATCGGGAGTACTTGTTAAGTGAGTGTTGAGACCAGAAAAGACCCTATCGCGATCATCGGGCTTAGTTGCCGGTTTCCAGGCAGTGAAAATCCAGAAGCCTTTTGGGAGTTACTCAGGCGGGGTGGAGATGCAATTACCGAGATCCCCGACTCTCGATGGGATATTGATGCATTCTACGATCCAGATCCCGCCAAGCCTGACAAAATGAATACCCGTTGGGGTGGTTTTTTGCCCCAAGTGGATCAATTCGACCCACAATTTTTTAATATTTCTCCCCGTGAAGCCATCAACATGGACCCGCAACAGCGGCTCTTGTTGGAGGTGGCCTGGGAAGCTCTTGAAAATGCCAATATTATTCCACAACAGACGTCAGGGAAATCCGTGGGTGTTTTTACCGGAATTAGTACCCATGATTATTCTGTGTTGACCTGGGGCCATACTCAAAATGAACCCCATGCCGCCATTGGCACGGCTAATTCAATTGTGGCAAATCGCCTGTCTTATCTCTTTAATTGGACAGGTCCGAGCATGGCCATTGATACGGCTTGCTCGTCGTCGTTAGTGGCAGTTCATCTAGCCTGTCAAAGTCTCTGGAGGGGTGAATCTCCCCTAGCCATAGCTGGGGGAGCCAATATTCTGTTACTTCCCTCCAGTACGGTTAGCTTCTCGAAGGCTGGTTTTATGGCGGCAGATGGCCGGTGTAAAACGTTTGATGCCCGTGCAGATGGTTATGTCCGCAGTGAAGGGGTGGGGATTGTTGTCTTGAAGCCCTTGAGTCAGGCGCTGGCGGAGGGCGATCGCATCTATGCCGTCATTCGGGGCAGCGCCATCAACCAAGATGGCACCAGCAATGGGATTACGGCACCTAACCCTGTCTCTCAGGAGGCCGTGTTGCGGGCGGCCTATCGGGATGCAGATGTACTCCCCAGTCAAGTGCACTATGTCGAAACCCACGGTACCGGCACTAAGCTCGGCGACTATATTGAATTAAAGTCTTTGGGTAAGGTGCTAGCCGAGGGGCGGCAGCCAGGTGATATCTGTCGTGTTGGGGCGGTAAAAGCCAATATTGGTCACCTAGAGGCCGCCGCTGGCATTGCCGGTTTGATCAAGGTCGCCCTGTTACTCAAGCAGCGTGAAGTTCCGCCTCAGGCACTCTTTGAGTCCCCTAATCCCCATATCAAATTTCACAAGCTGCCGGTTCGAGTGCAACAGAAATTAGAACACTTACCCGAACAAGACGGCCCCATCCTGGCGGGTATCAGTTCATTTGGGTTTGGTGGAGCCAATGCCCATCTCGTCTTAGAATCAGCACCGGTTCAATCTGGAAAACAGCGACCAAACTCTCTCCAGTCGCACCATCCACCAGAGCAACGGCCTCTCAATTTACTCACCCTATCGGCCAAAACAGATCAAGCCCTCAAAGCACTGGCTGTCAGCTATCAAAACTATTTAGAAACGCATCCTGAGGTGGACCTGACAGATATTTGTTACACCACCAATGTAGGCCGATCGCATTTTGATCATCGTCTGGTGGTAACGGCAAACTCAATCAGTGATTTACAACAAAAACTGCAAGATTTTTGTGCTGGAGAAACAGCTCCTGGCATTACTGAGGGTGTGCTGGCAGTCACGGCATCTCAACCCAAAGTTGCGTTTTTATTTAGTGGTCAGGGGTCTCAATATTTTCGGATGGGACAGCAACTCTATAAAACCCAACCCATCTTCCGTCAGAGTATGGAGCAGTGTGATGCGATCTTAAAGCCTCATCTAGACCGGTCCATACTGGAGATTCTTTACTCGGCTACCGATCCTGAAGCAATAAAAGCGTTGCTCAATCAAACGGCCTTTACACAACCCGCCCTCTTTGCAATTGAATATGCTCTCTGTCAACTTTGGAAATCTTGGGGTATTCAGCCTGATGTCGTCATGGGCCATAGTGTGGGGGAATATGTAGCGGCTTGTATTGCTGGGGTTTTCAGCCTTGACGATGGTCTGAAGCTAATTGCAGCCCGTGGCCGTCTTATGCAAGCTCTGCCCAGGGGAGGGGGGATGGTTGCTGTTATGGCCTCTGGTACAAAGATTAACGCTATGCTGCAGGCTGAGGGGTTGGAGTCTGTTGCGATCGCAGCATTAAACAGCCCCAATAATACTGTTATTTCAGGTCCGCTAACCGATCTGCAACAGATCACAGCTGTGTGTGTAGCCCGGCAAATCAAAGTCACCCCCCTGAGGGTTTCCCATGGATTCCACTCAGTGTTAATGGAACCCATGCTGGCGGAGTTTCGCTCTGTCGCCGAGCAAATCAGTTACCAAAAACCTCGGCTACCCATGGTTGTCAATGTGACTGGTCAATACGTCACAGAACACCTGGCAACACCTGACTATTGGGTTAACCATGTGCGATCACCCGTGCGGTTTGCGGAGGGCATGGCCACCTTAGCAGGGCAGGGCCATAAAGTCTTTTTAGAAATTGGCCCTAAACCCATACTCATGGGCATGGGACAACAATGTCTACCCACTGGAGACTATCTCTGGCTACCTAGTTTATATCCAAAGCAAGGAAATGATTGGCAAATCCTCTTGCAAAGCCTGGGTAAGCTCTATGTCAAAGGAGCCAGGATCAATTGGTCTGGAGTCTATCAAGGGTATGACCCTCAAAAAGTTACTCTGCCCACCTATCCCTTCCAGCGTCAACGCTATTGGGTTGAGGTCACCAAACAACGCACACTGCCAGGCCAGGTAATGCATCCTCTCTTAGGTATCAAAACCGAAGTTGCAAGCGGAGCAACACTTTATAGCCAGCAATTCGCACCCAATCAAGGGTGGCTAGCCGATCATCAGGTGTACCAAAACACAATTATGCCCGGAGCTGCCTTTGCCGTCATGGCAATGGCCTCGCAGCAAGATCCTACTCAACTGCACGATGTGACCTTTGAGCGGCCTCTGCTGGTATCGGAACTCTGTGAACTCCAGCTACACCTGGAAACAGGAGGAGAGGGTGAACAGCAACGCTTCACCATTTATAGCCGCACATTATCCCAAGCCGGAACCTGGCAACTCCATAGCTATGGCCGTATTGGTCTCGCCTCCTCAGGTTCTGAATTCATCAATAAATACATCGATCTTGAACAACTCCAATCTCATCTCCCATCTCACTCAGTGGATCAGATGTATGAGCATTTAGGGGCCACTGGCCTCGAATTCGGCCCTGCATTTCGAGGGATTCAACAGCTATGGGGGGGAACTGGTGAATCCCTGGCTGAAGTAATGTTGCCTGAGGCACTGGTAGCTGCCGAACAAATCGAGCCGATTCATCCAGCCTTGTTAGATGCTTGTACCCAAACCCTCTTTGGTGCCATGGATGAGACTTTAGATGGTGGGCTCTATCTACCCCTGCGATATGGTCAGCTTGAGCTACAGCGCTCTGCCCCCTCCCATCTATTCTGCTATGCCCAGATCAGTGAAATTGATGCCACGGAGCAGACAATAACCTCGCATCTCACGTTTGTCGATGAGCAAGGTAACGTATTCGGCGGCATCCAAAACTTTGTTATTAAGCGAGCAGCTAGTGATAACCTGCTGCGAGAGCAAGTTCAATCAACAACGCAGTTGTTATATAAGACCCAATGGCAACCCGTCGTTCGCAATCAGACAGTCAATATTGAAACCACCATGGCACCATGGCTTATCTTGGGCGAGGTCGATGGTTGTGCCACCCTGAGTGAGCAGTTAGCGGCCCAAGAACAGTCGGTGTTGTGTGGTTTACCTGAACAATTGGCAGAGTTGCTCACTCAAGGGATAGCCCCAGACCCCACGGAGCATGCTGCCCTGACAGGCATTGTGCTGATCAGTACCGTCAATATGGACGATATGACCGCTGAGGTTGAGGAGAATGCCAATACCATTCTTCAGGTGGTTCAGACACTGCTAACTCAGGATGTGCCTCTACCCCAGGGGCTAACGCTGATAACTCAACGGGCCATAACAGTGGATGCCACAGCTGATGTAGCACCGGCTCAATCTGCACTCTGGGGCCTTGGCCGAACTATCCAGATTGAACAACCGCAACTCGGATTACGGCTACTGGATGTTGACAGCCTTGATACTGTCTCCTTGTCTGCAGGTTTAATGCACTCCATGGAGTCACAGTGTGTACTGCGGGAAGAACTGATCTTTGTGCCGAGACTTACTCGCACTCAACTCGACCGTACTCAACTCGACGTCGCTGAGTCGCTGAATATCCGAGCCGATGGCAGTTATCTCATTACTGGCGGATTAGGAGCCTTAGGTTTCCAGGCTTGCCAGTGGCTTCTGGAACAGGGAGCCCAGCATGTGGTGCTCAGCAGTCGGCGGGACGCTGATGAAGCCATTCGACAACAGCTTACTGAACTTGAACAAACCTATGACGGCACCATTGAAGTCCAAGCAGCGGATGTCACCAATCCGGAGCAAGTGAGTGAACTGATCAACGGCTTTGGCCAAAAATGGCCACATCTGGCTGGCCTGATCCATGCCGCTGGGATTCTTGATGACGGTAGCATCAGTGAACAAACACCTGAACGCTTTGCTCGGGTGCTTGCCCCCAAGGTGCAAGGTGCCTGGCATCTACACCAGGCCACGGTTCACCATGACTTAGATTTCTTTGTCCTCTATTCATCAGTAGCATCCACGTTGGGGTCTGCAGGACAGAGCAATTATGCCACCGCCAATGGATTCCTCGATGGTCTGGCCCAGCATCGTCGTGCGCTGGGGCGCTGCGGCACCAGCATAAACTGGGGACCGTGGGCCAATGTTGGCATGGCCGCTAATGCCACCGTGCGTGCCAACGTAGTCAAACGGGGACTGGTCCTCCTACAAGCTCAGGACGCCCACCAGGCAATGGCACAGTTACTGGCAACCGACACCTCCACCGGGATAGTCCTGGATGTCGACTGGAATCGCATGGGTCGCCACTTGGGGGGAGTGCGCTCTCCGATATTGAGTCAATTGATCTCCCTACCCACGCTCACTGGCCAGAGTGAGCTGGTTCAACAACTGCGAAACGCCCTCCCATCTGACCGCGCCTCCTTGTTGTTGCGTCATATTCAAGGAGAGCTACAACGGATTCTCGGCCTGGCTCAGTTGCCAAATCCAGATGAGAATTTCTTTGACCTGGGCATGGATTCACTCATGGCCGTTGAATTCCGTAACCGATTACAAGTCCAGCTACGGTTAGATATTCCGGTTACTCAATTTACGGGAAAAGCCAGTGTATTGGCGTTGGCCCAATTTGCCCATCAGCAGTTAAACCTTAAGATTTTCTCCATTGACTCTGCTAAAACGCCCATATCGCATGACAGTAATGCAGTCAGTGAGTCAGATAGTGTAGCTGATCTGCCTAAGATACCATTACCTTCTTTGGCGGAAACCTGCGATCGCTACCTGGAAATTGTCACACCGTTTTTAACAGAACCAGAACAAAGAAAGACCCAAGCAGCGGTCGAGAAATTCCTCACTGGCAGAGGCATTAAGCTACAAAAGCTCCTGGAAATTCATCATAACTCAACAACAAAGGGGTACATGTATGACTTCCGAGAACAAGAGTTTCTGTCTATCCGAAAACCCCTATCTGTTTTCCAAAATTATAATTTATTGTTTGAAGCTTCACCACAAGTCTCAGAGCTTAAGTGGTCTCGACAAATTGCATTATTAAGCAGTGGTGTCCTCCACTTTTACCTGAAAATTAAAAATGGTACCTTAGAACCCGACAAAGTAGGTGATATCCACCTCTGTATGTGTCAGTACGCCAGGCTCTTCCGCACCAATCGGATTCCTAAAATTGCCCAAGATAACCTCTATACTCCAACCCAACACCAGACTTTATCACCGTTAGCTAATGAGCATTTTATTGTTGCCCATGACAGTCAGTTCTATGTTGTCACCATCGATTTAAATAAAGCTGACACGTTAGTTCAGCAAGTGGAGAGACAGATTGATGATATTCTGAGTGCTCCCAAAGAAGAAATACCAACCGTTGGGCTATTAACAACCCTACATCGTACAGAATGGGCAGTTTTAAGGTCTGCATTGGCTTTATCTAATGCAACCGCACTGAAAGCAATAGATGCTGCCCTGTTTATCCTTTGTTTAGACCATGAAATCCCAGATACATTAGAAACATGGAGTCAGCAAACTCTGTATGGAAATGGTAGCAATCGCTGGTTTGATAAAACCTTACAATTAATTGTTACCCCTGGATGCAAATGGGGGGCAAATGTGGATCATGCCCCTGTGGATAGTTTATTAATTGCTCGATTGCTAAGAGATATAAGCAAATACATTGATACTTTTCTAGATCAACAACTAGTTGCATCAGTTTATCCTGCACAAGCACAAGATAAACTGATGCAGTCACCTACCAGGTTAGAATGGGTGCTCAGTAACGAGCTGACACAATCCATAGAACGGGCGAAATCGGAGTTCGATAAACTGTCGCAGACGTTTCAGTTTCGCAGTTTAACCATTGAAGGGTTAGGTGAGGACTTGATTGCTCGACATCAATTTAAGAATCCAGAGGCGATTGCTCAACTGATTTTGCAGCTGGCCTATGCCCGTTGCCATGGCCAGGTGGATAATATTTATCAACCCGTGTCCACTCGACATTTTCGTTATGGGCGCACAGAGGTTTTACGTCCGGTTACCCCAGAGTCATTGCACTTGATTCAATGTTTTGAACAGGGGGCTAATGCTGAAGACGGTTACGCAGCTCTTTGCCAGGCTATGGCTAAGCATGATCAGCGAAAATCTCTTTGTATGTCTGGCTACGGAGTGGATCGACATTTATTCGCCCTTCATGAACTAGCCAAACAACAAAATTTTATGCCTGAGATTTTTCAGGATAAGGCGTATACACAAGTTCTGACCAAAAGTGTTGTAGCCACCACTGGGTTTATGGAGTCTTTTCTAACTAAGTTTATGGGGGCGAAAGAAGATATAGAGAGGGGGATGTATCCAGGTTCCTTTGCACCGGATACCCCTGACGGTTATGGCTTTAGTTATATTTTGATGGGTGATTGTTTTCTCTGTGTCGTTACCAGTTGGTCAGGGTCGATCAACCAATTTACGCAATGTTTACAGCAGTCTGCAGAAGACGTTAAGGCATTGCTTATCAGTCAAATGCCTACATCTAAAATATAGACCGAAGGGGCGAATTTCTCAGGGTTTGGAGGATAAATCAATTGACAACGCAATCATTACATCAGTTATTAGCGACCTGGAACAATACTGCTGTTGATTATCCTCAAGTCTGCCTACATCAGCTGTTTGAACAACAGGTAGAACGAACACCTGATGCGATCGCAATTAGTTTCGAAGGCACTCAACTAACCTATCGCCTCCTAAACCAACGTGCCAATCAACTCGCCCACTATTTACAACGTCTCGCCATTGGTCCGGAGACCTTAGTTGGCATCTGTATTGAACGATCCCTGGAAATGATTGTGGGCATTTTAGGCATCCTCAAAGTGGGTGCCGCTTATGTCCCGTTTGATCCGGGCTACCCAAGAGAGCGCCTGGCCTATTTACTCTCCGACTCTCAAGTTTTAGTGGTGCTGACGAGTGAGGTTGCGGCTCCAGCATTGCCCACCTCTGCAGGCCACCAGATTTATCTCGATCGGGATTGGGCCATGATTGCCCGGCAACCCCAAACCAACCCTGCCAGTGCGGTTAATCCTGAGAATTTAGCCTATACCCTGTACACGTCAGGGTCTACCGGTAAACCCAAAGGGGCCATGAACACCCATCAGGGGATTTGCAACCGGTTGCTCTGGATGCAAGATGCCTATCAATTGCAACCAGATGATCGGGTGCTACAAAAAACACCCTTTAGCTTTGATGTCTCCATCTGGGAAATATTTTGGCCCTTAATCACCGGGGCACGTTTGGTGGTGGCGAGACCCGGTGGGCATCAAGATTCTGGTTATCTAGTAAAAACAATTGCTCAAGAACAGATAACCACATTACATTTTGTTCCCTCAATGTTGCAGGTTTTTCTAGACGAGAAAGACCTCACGATCTGTTCCTGTCTTAAACGGGTGATTTGTAGTGGTGAAGCGTTACCCTTTGCACTTCAGGAGCGTTTCTTTAGTTGTCTAGATGCAGACTTATATAACCTCTATGGTCCCACGGAGGCAGCGATTGATGTCACATTTTGGTGCTGTCAACGGGGCACGTCTGACAAAATTTTACCCATTGGTTACCCGATTGCCAATACACAAATTTACATCCTTGATGGTCAGCAACAACCTGTTTCCATTGGAGAAGTCGGAGAGTTATACATTGGCGGAGTTGGCTTAGCTCGGGGCTATCTCAACCAACCAGAGCTAACCGCTAAAAAGTTTATCGCCAATCCATTTAGTCCCCATCCTCAAGCTCGACTTTATCGGACAGGAGATTTAGCTCGCTACAGAGCCGATGGTGCCATCGAATATGTAGGTCGCTTAGACCATCAGGTGAAAATCAGGGGGTTTCGCATCGAATTGGGTGAGATTGAAGCGGTTTGCTACCAATATCCGGCGGTTAAAACAGCAGTCGTCGCTGCCCGCGAAGAGACACCTGGCGATCAGCGTTTAGTTGCTTATGTCGTTGCTAAGGACCAGGATGACCAGGCCAACTTAGATCTCCAAAATGAGCAGCTATCGCAATGGCAAACGGTCATTGATGCCACTTACCATGCCTTGGAGAAATCACCTGACCCCACACTCAATTTAGCAGGCTGGAATGATAGTTACACAGGACAGCCGATTCCAGCACCAGAAATGAGAGATTGGGTTGAACAAACTGTAGCCCGTATTTCGGCCCATCAGCCCAGACGAGTGCTAGAAATTGGCTGTGGCACCGGGATGCTGCTGCTACGCATTGCCTCTAGATGTGAGCACTATTATGGGATTGATCTGTCTCAGGCCGCATTAGACTTTATTGACCAACAGGTACAAGGCACAAGCTGGCAGGACAAAATCACCCTTACCCAGGCAACGGCCAATCAGCTTACCCAGCTTGAGACAGAGGGGCTGGACACCGTTATCTTGAATTCTGTTTTACAATTTTTTCCCACCGTTGACTACCTGGTGGCGGTCCTGGAACAGGCTGCTCAGAAGGTCACAGAGGGAGGGGTTATTTTTGTTGGAGATGTACGCAATTATGAATGGCTAAAAGCTTTTCATACGGATATTCAGCTTTCTAAAGCACCAGATTCTCTACCTTGGGAGCAACTGCAGCAAAGGATTAAAAAAAGTCTGAATGCTGACACGGATTTGACCATCACCCCCGAGTTTTTCCTCGCATTACAGCAGCAGATTCCGCAGATCAGCCATGTTGACATTCAATTAAAGCGAGGGCAAGCTCAAAACGAACTCACCCGCTTTCGCTACGATGTTGTCCTACACATTGGCAAGCAACAACAAACAGGACTCCCCATAACATGGCTGGACTGGCATGCGGATAAACAATCTCCTCCCCTGGACGTAGGGACTGTCAGACAGTGGCTGCAAACACAACAATCTGACCTGTTGGGTATTCGAAATGTCCTAAACCCTCGCCTCAGTCATCCATTTCAGGCGTTACGGTGGTTAAATGGCGAAACGCCATCCGGTATATCTACGGTTAAAGACTTACGGCAAAGCTTGCAATCCCAGCCAGAGTCAGGAATGAATCCAGAAGTCTGGTGGGAGCTAGCGGAGGAGTTGGCTTATACAATTTATCTAACGCCCTCTGGCTGTAATGCTCAAGATTGTTACAACGTTGTCTTTCAAAAAGAAGGACAATCTAATGGTCCACTGTTAGATTACCTCGGTACTAATGTCGACTCTCGACCCTGGGCGACTTATAGTAATAATCCGTTGCGATCGCAACTCACTGGCAAATTAGAAACCAAATTACGCCAATATCTACAAGAGCAGCTGCCAGACTACATGGTGCCGTCAACGTTTGTGCTGTTGGACAAAATGCCCCTCACCCCCAATGGCAAAATTGATCGCCGAGCCTTACCGGCACCCGATCGCCAGCGCCGCGAATTAGAGACCGAGCTAGTCTTCCCCCAATCAAAGCTGGAGCAGGACATTGCTCAAATCTGGCAAACTGTGCTTCAGCTGGACGTTGTTGGTATCCATGACAATTTCTTTGATCTAGGTGGTAACTCTTTACTTTTAAACCAAATCTATAGCCAGTTAGCTGACCATCATGGTGGGATACTACTGTCAATGGTCACGTTATTTCAGTACCCCACCATCAGTGCCCTCGCTAAGTATTTAGAGCAGGCATTACAGCAGCAGCCATCACCGGCAAAGCAACCTTCTCGCTCTTCTCTAAAGTCTCGTCAAACCCATGGTGGGACTAGTGATATCGCCATCATTGGCATGGCAGGCCGTTTCCCTGGGGCCAATAATCTGGAAGAGTTTTGGCAAAATCTGCGCGATGGCGTAGAGTCAATTACATTTTTTGCGGATCAAGACTTAGATGTTAACGATGCGGACCTTGTTCATCGGCCTAATTACGTGAAAGCCGGTGCGGTCTTGCCCGAGATCGATCAGTTTGATGCCGCTTTCTTTGGGTACAGTGCCCGTGAAGCCGAACTGATTGATCCGCAGCAGCGCATCTTGCTGGAATGTGCCTGGGAAGCCTTTGAACATGCCGGGTATACCCCTGAAACCTATCCTGGTTTAGTGGGCACTTACGTAGGGTCTGGCCTCAACACGTACCTACTCAATAACGTCCACCCAAATCGAGGATTTTCCCACCACAGAACCTTTTTAGAATCAGCCACCGATTTGCAAGTCCGGTTGGGCAATGCAAACTTCAGCTTGCCCACTCGCATTGCCTACAAACTTAATCTTAAAGGTCCCAGTCTAAATATCCAGACAGCTTGCTCCACCTCTCTGGTATCTGTCCATGTGGCGTGTCAAAGTCTCCTTGCCGGAGAATGTGATCTGGCCGTCGCTGGTGGCGTTGCCATTACAGCCCCTCAACAGGTGGGCTATCTCTATGAAGCAGGTAGTATTTCTTCCCCAGATGGCCACTGTCGAGCCTTCGATGCTGAGGCTGAGGGGACCGTTTTTGGTAATGGTGCAGGTATTGTTATCTTAAAACGATTACAACAAGCCCTAGTAGATGGTGACACCATCTACGCAGTGATCAAAGGATCGGCGGTGAACAATGATGGCGCGCTCAGGATTGGTTACAGTGCCCCAGGCGTTGAGGGACAGGCGGCAGTGATTGCGGAGGCCCAGGCTAGGGCTGGCGTTGATGCGGATACGATCACCTATGTCGAGGCCCACGGCACTGCCACACGCTTGGGGGATCCCATTGAAGTCACTGCATTAACCCAGGCCTTTCGTCAAACTAGCCAGCGGCAGCAATATTGCGCGCTAGGGTCTGTTAAAACAAATATTGGCCATTTAGCCGAAGCCGCAGGCATTGCCGGATTAATTAAAACCATCTTGTCCCTGACATATAAACAAATTCCGGGCAGTTTGCATTTCAAACACCCCAATCCTGAGATTGATTTTGCTGAAAGTCCCTTCTATGTCAACACCCACCTGACAGACTGGGTCACCGACAAGATTCCCCGCCGTGCTGGGGTAAGTTCCTTTGGCATGGGTGGTACCAATTGTCATCTTATTTTAGAGGAAGCACCCAACCTAGTAACAGAACCTGTAAAACAGAATTCACTAACCCCACCTTTGCAACGTCCATGGCATCTATTAGCCATCTCTGCTCAAACCGATACTGCGCTGAGAACTTTAGCAGATCAGTATATTGATTATCTGGCATCTGATGCAGTTGGAACCTTGGACAACATCTGTTTCACAGCCAATATAGGTCGTCAGCACTGGTCACATCGACTCGTCATTGTCGCCTCTTCCATATCAGAACTCCGGCAACAATTACTTGCTTTCACGGCAGCACCTGCCTCAACGTTACCTGCCTCAACTTTTAAATCCTCTAACTCTAGCGGTTTAAAAGAACCAAATCCAGGCAATCACATTGCTTTTCTTTTTACAGGACAGGGATCTCAATATGTGGGTATGGGGCGTCAATTATACGAGACTCAACCATTGTTCCGTGAGACCCTCGATCACTGTAACAACATTCTCCGAGCCTACCTAGATCTAGATATTCTGAATATTCTCTACCCAGATATCGTAGAAGAGGGGCAGGCACAAGGCCAGCCCCTACAGTCTGATTCCCTCTCTTCCCCTCTCTCTCTCTCTCCTTCCCCCCTCGACCAGACCATATATACCCAACCTGTTCTTTTCGCCATTGAATATGCCCTATTCAAACTCTGGCAATCCTGGGGCATTCAGCCCCAGGTGGTGATGGGCCATAGCGTTGGAGAATATGTGGCAGCCTGCGTTGCCGGTGTTTTTAGTCTTGAAGACGGACTCAAGCTGATAGCGGCACGGGGTAGGTTGATGCAGGCATTGCCCGCCAATGGGGCCATGGTCGCCACCATCGCTGCTGAGCACAAGGTGCGTGAGGACATTGCAGCAGCAGGCGTCACCGTTGCCATTGCCGCCGTGAATGGACCCGAGAGCGTCGTATTTTCGGGACAGCACGATGCGGTCCATGCGGTAGCGGCAAGATTAGAAGCCCAGGGCATTAAGGTCAAGCCTTTAGCTGTTTCTCATCCGTTTCATTCTGCGTTGATCGAGCCGATGCTGGGTGACTTGAAACAAGTACTCCAGGAGATTCAGTTTTCTCTCCCTCAAATCCAACTGATTTCTAATGTGACTGGCACGTTAGTGACTGAGGAAGTAACAACAGCGAATTACTGGTGCCGTCATGCCCGTGAAACTGTTCAATTTGCCAAGGGCATTGAGCACCTGAGACACCAAGGGATCGATCTATTTGTTGAAATTGGCCCAAAGCCCACACTATTGGGCATGGCACGGCTCTGTTACTCCAATAGTCCTCCGCCTTGTCCACCCCTATGGTTACCCAGCTTGCATCCCTCAAAAAATGACTGGCAACAGCTGCTGACCAGTTTGGCTGCACTTTACCAACAGGGGCTTGCTGTGGACTGGTCGGGGGTTGCCCGAGGGGATGATCGTCGTCGCCTGCCTCTGCCCACCTATCCCTTCCAACGGGAACGCTACTGGATTGAGGTGAAACCCCAAACACCAACACCGCCCATAGTTTCAAACCCTGACTCAGCGCTTTTTCCAAAGCAGATCCAACAGAGCCACCCACTGCTAGGCTGTCCTGTGCCCTTGGCCGGAAGCCAGGAATTACGATTCCAGGCCGACCTGCATCCAGATTCACCCGCCTGGCTAAAAGATCACCGCATTTTTGAAACGCCGCTGCTGCCTGCAACCGGCTACATAGAAATGGCCCTGGCCGTCGGAACAATCGCCCTAGAATCAAACTCTCTCTTTCTCAAAGATATCAATTTTAAGCAAGCGTTAATCCTGCCTGAAACGGCCCATCAGGTGGTTCAAACTGTGTTAACCCCAGAGAAATCCACCTATCGGTTTGAAATCTATAGCCTTCATCAATCGTCCTGGATATTGCATGCCACTGGTCAGATTTTGCCATCGAGACCTAAAAACGAAATCGGAGTCACACTGCCGGACCTGGCCACACTGAAGGCACAGTGTAACCAGCCTATTGCGCGGGAGACATTATACGACCGGTTTGATCAGCAGCAGATGCACTATGGCCCCAGTTTTCAGGTAATCACACACCTGTGGCTAACAGATAACCTGGCCCTGGGGCAGATTGAATTAGGAGACCTTGAGGCCAGGGATCTGGCCAATTATCACCTGCACCCCATTATTTTAGATGCCTGTCTGCAAGTCTTAGACCTGCTGCTTCTAACGGACCATATACCCGGCAAAACCTATGTGCCCGTGGGGATTGATCGCCTACAAGTCTATGGGCGGGCCACCCAAGAAACCTGGGCATTTGCACAACTACAGCCACTGGAGAGGAACAGTGCAGGTGCTGAAATCAGAGCTAATTTTGGATTGTATAGCCCCGACGGTCAGCCCATTGCTTGGCTAGAAGGGGTGCGGCTCCATCCAGTGGAACACCGACAAATTCAACGCCAGGCGACAACGAGCACTCCAACCTGGCAAGACTGGTGGTATTCGGTTGAATGGCAATGCAAACCGCGTGCTAATGCTGCCCATAGTGCCAGGTCAATCCCTCAACACTGGTTAATCTATGCCGATAATCAGGGCATTGGGGAAAAATTGGCGGTTTTGCTGGAGCACCAGGGGCATGATTGCACATTAGTCTTTCAATCTGAAACAGGTCACCCGCAATCCCATGAACAACCACTGACCACCCGCCCCCTCACAGGGGTTATTCAGTTATGGAGCTTAAATTGGCCCTCGTTGCCGCACCAGGATAATTCAGATAGCTCAGCCACCTATTTAAAGCAAGCGACTCAAGCCAGCTGCCAGGCCACACTGCATTTGGTCCAGGCTTTGGTGAAAACATATCGGGAATTGCCGAAGCTGTGGTTGGTAACACGAGGTACCCAAGCGGTTATTTCCAACGAACCAGTCCCTGGCCTAGCTCAAGCCCCTTTGTGGGGGATGGCCAAGACAATTGCCCTGGAACATCCCGGATTCAACTGTTGCCTGGTGGATTTAGAGGCGGCAGCAGTTGACATAGACCATGACATCAGGCAGCTTTGGGCTGAGATTGCCCCCAGAGCTGCCACCTCGCCCCAGGAACCCCACATCGCCTTCCGCCAGACAAAACGCTACGTGGTACGACTCAACCATTATGTACCGGGAAATTCTCACATTTCAGATAACGACCGATCACCAACAGAATCCTGCCAATTAGACATTTCTGAACGGGGTAATCTCGATCAGCTATCTCTTGTTCCGGTGGCAGTCCCCCAACCCCAAGCAGGAGAAATTGCGATCGCAGTTCAAGCCACCGGTCTCAACTTTCGAGATGTGCTCAATGCCCTGGGACTTTACCCAGGCAATCCTCCCCTGGGTTCCGAATGTGCGGGATACGTTGTCGCCTTGGGTGCTGGCGTCACCACCTTTAAGGTGGGTGATCCCGTTTTGGCGATTGCCCAAAATAGCTTTGCGAGTTACGTGACCACCCCGGCAGAATTAGCGATCGCAAAACCCACCCATCACAGCTTTGTCGACGCCGCCACCCTTCCCGCTGCATTTTTAACCGCCTACTGGTGTTTACATCACCAGGCCCATATTGCCCAGGGCGATCGCGTTCTCGTCCATTCTGTCGCAGGGGGCGTCGGCCAGGCCATTTTGCAACTGGCACAGCAAGCTGGAGCCGAGGTGTTTGGTACAGCTAGCCCGGCTAAATGGTCGGTATTGCAGGCCCAGGGATTGACCCCCATGATGAACTCCCGCACCCTGGAGTTTGCTGATCAGGTGATGGCCAAGACAGACGGTCAGGGCGTGGACCTGGTGATCAATACGCTGACGGGTGACGGGTTTATCGCCAAAAGCCTGGAAATTGTTGCCCCCAACGGTTGTTTTTTGGAACTCTCCAAACGCAATATTTGGAGTGCCGAGCAGGTCGCCCAGGTCCGACCCGATATTCACTATGAAATTGTGGATTTAGTCGAGGTCTTTGCCCAGCAACCTGCACTTATTCAACAGATGTTGCAAACGCTGATGGCAGACTTTGCGGCAGGCAGTCTGCAGCCATTACCCAAAACCCTATTTCCTTTGCAACAGGCTACCGATGCCTTTCGCTATATGCAACAGGCAAAACATATCGGTAAGGTGGTGGTGACACAAACACCGGGCAATGGTGCTGCGATCGCACCGGTAAAATCGGCAACTGGAGAGGTGTGTATTGATTGCGATCGCACCTATCTGATCGCTGGGGGCCTGGGGGCTTTGGGGTTACAGGTCGCAGGCTGGTTAATTGAGAAAGGAGCAAAGTATTTAATTCTCCTGGGTCGCAGTGAGCCATCCCCCGACATCCAGCAAAAAATCCAAGCCTGGCAGGCCCAGGGCATCACCATTGACGTCGCTCAAGTCGATCTGACCGATATCCAACAGGTTGCCAGCCTCCTCACTAGAATTGACCAGGAAGCACCCCCTTTGGCCGGCATTTTTCATACAGCTGCCATCCTCGACGATAGCGTCATCACCCAGCAATCCTGGGAGATGTTTGAGCGGGTGTTAGGGCCTAAAGTTCAGGGAGCCTGGCATTTGCATAGGCTTACTCAAACCCAGCCCCTCGATTACTTTGTTCTCTTCTCATCCACAGCCTCTCTGTTAGGGTCCGCAGGGCAAGCTAACTACTGTGCTGCCAATGCTTTTTTAGATAGTCTGGCAGCCTATCGCCGCTCCTGCGGTTTACCTGCCACCAGTATTAATTGGGGACCCTGGTCAGAAATCGGTCTGGCCACACACACACCGCAGCTCTTGCAGCGACTGGCCCAGGCGGGTATGGGCAGCATCAGACCAACCCAGGGCATCCAGATTTTAGAACAGGTTTTAAAGGAGCAGCCCTCCCAGGTCGGCATTATGCCCATGGACTGGCCAAAATTCCAGCAACAAACAGTATCAACCTCCCCATTCTTAAACGATATTTTAGATAAAGATATTTTAGAGAAAACCCAACCCAACCAGCTTCAGCACCTCTCCAGTGACCAGTTGCAGGCGCAGTTACTCAGTCTTTCCCCAGCAGCGCGTATTCAACACTTAATGGAGAATGTACGCTCTCAAGTTGCCCACATTCTAGGAATACGCGATTCGGAAAACATTAGTCCAGAACAGCGTTTAATCAGCCTGGGTTTAGATTCTCTCATGGCAATCGAATTAAATAATCGCCTGCAAGCCAGACTGGGTTGCACCCTAAGCTCAACCGTGTTGTTTGATTATCCGACCCTAGAAAAACTTGTCCAGCATCTGGATGCTGAATTGGCTGCCAAATTTAACCTGGAAGCTTTGCCAATAGCTACAGACACGTCCTTCCATTCCACCCTTGTTCCCATTCAATCCAACGGAACTCGACCCCCACTATATTTTGTCCCTGGCATTCTGGGGAATGTCTTTTATTTAGAATGTTTGGCCCATTACTTGGGTGCAGATCAACCTGTTTATGGGTTACGTTCCTTAGGTCTCGATGAAGATCTAACCCCCTATACAACCATTGAAACCATTGCCGCCCATCACCTCCAGGCTATTCAACAAGTCCAACCCCAGGGACCGTATAAATTAGGGGGACACTCATTCGGGGGCAAGGTCGCTTTTGAAATTGCTCGACAGCTCCATCAGCAAGGTCAGTCAGTCTCACAGTTGGCCTTGCTCGATATTCCAGCGGGGATAACTAACCAAACTCAAGCCGTTAAAAGCTGGAATCAGGCTGACTACATTGCCTATTTAGGCTATGAATGGGGCAGCAGTTTGGGCCAAAATTTACATATCTCCAGTGAACAGTTACAAACTCTCTCACTACCACAACAGATTGAGTATCTGCAGCAAATGTTAAAAGATAGCGGTCAATTATATACCTACGATCAACTGTCTCGAATCCTGCAGGTTTACCAGGCCAATACCCAGGCCACCATTCACTATGATCCATCTATCCCAGAGCATAGCGATTTGATCTCAACTGTTCTCTTTCGTGCTAAAGAGGCCTCCCCAATGCCTGAATTTTTACCCGATCGCCATCAGACCCAGCTCGATCCCACCTGGGGTTGGCAGCAGTATCTCAAGCAACTTGATTACAAACTTGTTCCAGGCAACCATTTCACCATGCTTAAAGTTCCAAACGTTCAGTATTTAGCGACTCAGCTCTCAGCCTGGTTAACCACTTAATCTGGTAACTATCTCACCCCTATGAGCAACAACAGAAACTTAGACGCTTAGAATTTTATGCAGCCAAGTAGTACTCAAATACATCAACCGCAGACTAGTGAGCCCGTCCCTTTGCACGATACCTTTTTACGTGTCAGGGGCAAACGCTTTCATTACCTTTGGCTAAGAGATAACTGTTTATCACCAGAGTGCCATCATGCTAGTTCATTCCAAAAAATCTATGACATTAGCGATCACCCAGTTCCCCCACGCCCCCATGCCGCTTGGATAGACGATGACAAGCTAGTGATTGATTGGCAAGAAGAGCCACCCCACCGTAGTAGTTTTCCACTTACCTGGTTGTTAAGCCAAACCTACGACGGAGACAATCATACTCATACCTTGAGGACACCGAACTCTCAATTAGAGGGTAAAAAAACTCTCTGGAATCAGGCCCAGCTAAAGGCCCAAGGATTTGAAAAGCTTGACTTTCAAGCTTGCTCGCTACCAACCTTGATTGAGCAATTGGATGTTTTAGGATGTGTCTGCCTACGCAATGTGCCATGGCCAGCCTTAGATCCATTTGTGCGGTCAATTGGTCCGGTTTATGAGCTGCTGGACCTCGGACGCTATTCTACTGTTCAAGCCGCTGCTAATAACCACGATTTATCCTATGAAGGCAATGCGCTACCGCCCCATACTGATCTGACCTATATCCCCGCGCCGCCAGTGGTTCAACTACTTTATTGTGTCGAAAATCAAGCCACTGGCGGAGAAACAGTTTTAGTGGATGGGTTTCGCGTCGTCCAAGACTTTTGTGCAGATCATCCTGATCTCTTTCAAATCTTAGCCACATCTGACGTTCAATTTCGACAATTTTTTGAACAGGCTGGTTACTTTACTTCCCATAAAACCCCAATTATTAAACTTGATAAAGCTGGAGATATCACTCAACTTTACTTTAGTCATAAAAACTTTGGTCTGCATTTAGCATTTGAAAAACTAGAACAGTTTTATCAAGCCTATATTATGTTTTCTCAGTATTTGAAAAATCCAGCGTATCAATACTGGTTTAGACTCAACCCCGGTGACTGTCTTTTACTCCAAAACTTTAGAATTTTGCATGGACGTAGCGCGTTTGATCCAAGTTCTGGCCCCAGGCATCTTAAAGTCGCTTATCTAGAATGGGCCTATTTCACAGGTCGTCGTGATTTTCCAGTTTTGCGGCCTTTTTATCAAGTTGAATCACCCATCAATTGAGGAATGAGCGAGATGAATGTCCATGAAAAAGTGCAATGGGTCTATCAATCAAAAAATAACCAGGATCTAGTCGAGCGCTACGATGCTTGGTCTGCCGAGTATGAACACGATCTAGAAGATCTCTCAGGCTATGTCGGTCCCCAACGGACGGTGGAGGTCTTGACCCAGTATTTACCCTACACCGCAAAAATTTTAGACGCAGGCGTTGGCACCGGATTGGTGGGTAAGGCACTGCATGCTCAAGGTTTCACTCATCTTGAAGGTATCGATCTCTCTGAGGGCATGCTGAAAAAAGCGGCAGAAAAAGGGATCTACCAAGCGCTGTACCGGCGGGTAATGGGTGACCCCCTAGGTTTTCTTGACAATTCATATGATGGAATTATCAGTGTAGGTGTCTTTACCTATGGCCATGCTCCCAGTAAAACATTTGAGGAATTGATCCGAATCACCAAACCGGATGGATATATTATTTTCCCCCTACGACCTGAATTTTATGAAAGTAGTGACTTTAAAGCCAAAATGCTTGACTTAGAAGTCTCGGGTAAGTGGCAACTGGTTTCACAAAGTAACAAAATTCAGCCACTGCCCCAGCTTTCACCTGAACTTGACTATCAAATTTGGGTCTATCAAGTCAATAAATAATTAAATCTTGAACAAATGACAACCCTGCAAGATCGAGAGAAAAAGGTGTTAGCAATTTTGCTGACGAGTACCCTTTTGGATTATCTCGGTGCTGGCATTATTATTCCACTATTACCCTTCTACGCAAAAACCTTTGGTGCCTCCCCCTTAGAAATTGGACTTTTATTTAGCGTTTTACCTTTTATGGGTATTTTCGCACCCGTTTTTTGGGGCAGTTTGAGTGATCGGATCGGCCGCCGCCCCACCATACTCTTTAATATTGCTGGCACAACCCTGGGATTTTTATGTCTTACCATTGCCAACACACTACCAATACTTTTCCTGGCACGAATAATCGGCGGTGCAGCCAGTGCCAGCACTGTTATTGTTCAGTCATATATCTCTGATTTAACCACTCCTGAACAGCGTACCCAAACCCTAAGTTTTCTCGATGCTGCCGCAGGCATTGGCTTTATCTTAGGGCCTGTGATTGCTGGGCTACTAATTGGCAGTGACCAAGCCCAGCCTAATTTTCGGACACCGGGTTTGGCAGCAACCATTGCCTCTGGCTTAACATTTTGTATGGCTTTTATAGCTCTCCCTCGAAAGCATGTGGGACGGATAGCTCTAGCCAGTAAAAAAATTACCTCACCCAAACGATTTCTGAAGGAAATCAGGCATACACTGCGGCGTTCCTTGATTGGCAGCTTGATCCTGGTGGTTTTCGCCATGGTTTTTGTTGGAATGGGGCTACATACCACCTTGGCCCTTTGGTGTGATGCTCGATTAGGTTGGGGACCTCGGCAATTTGGCTATCTCATCGTAGGCTACTGCCTGGCTACCGCAGTCATCCAAATCGGTGTAATGGGACGCCTCGTGCGTTGGTTGGGCGAAGTTAAATTGATTCTCTTAAGCTTGGTCCTGATGATAGCAGGACTTGTCTTAATTACTTTTTCAAGCACAGGCCCTCAACTGGTTGGGGCGATGCTGCTGTTCGTTGTGGCTGATGCTACAGGTAACCCCACCCTGACTAGTTTATTAAGTCATCTATCGGGTGCCAAACAACAAGGTAAAACCCTTGGAATCATGGAGTCTGTTTCAAGTCTGGCCAGTTGTTTAGGGGCTATTTGGGGTGGCTTTTTATTTGAGATTTTGGGGACAAATTGGCCCTACTGGATTAATGCGATATTGCTATTGATCGGTGCCTTCTTTGGCTGGCAGCGGATTACCCAATCCCGACTATCAAGAGTGATGCAGCGACGTCGTCAGCAAAAATCAATGCACTTATTTGATCTGCTAGATCAGGATCAAAACGATGTGATTGAATTACAAGATTTCCAGAGATTGGGTCAAGAGTTAGCGAACATTAGAGGTTGGAATCCTGAAACATCAGATTATCAAGTTTTACAAGGATCGCTCACAAGGTTTGGTCGATTATTGCAACAGCTAGCCGATCAAGATGGGAATAAGAAAATTGATCGCGCCGAATGGTTACATTGCTTAGAGCATAGAATTGATTACGATTTCACAAACCTGTTTCTGAATATGATTGATGCAGATGGTGATGGGCAGGTAACGGTCAAGGAACTCAGAGATTTTTATCAAGCCACTGGCATCAATACAACAGAGCTGGAGGAATCCTTTGATATCTTGGACCTCAATCAGGATGGCCATCTATGCCAGGAGGAATTTGAAAAAGCTGTGACTCAATTTCTATATGACGAAGATTTACAAGCACCTGGCAATTGGATCTTTGGGGTAAGTTTACCAAGGCAGTTGTAAACCTATGACCTTAGAAGACGTTAATCGACCAGGTTTCTTGGCCTGGTTGCAAGATAAAAGTCATCTTGCTCAGATTGCTCTCTTTCTCAGCGTACTGATTGATACTGTCAGTTCCTCGATTGTGGTGCCCCTGATTCCCTTTTATGCTCAAAACTTTAATGCGTCACCCCTAATGACAACATTGGTATTTAGTGCATCCGCCATTACGGGGTTCATGGTAACACCTGTATGGGGCGGACTGAGCGATCGCTTTGGTCGGCGTCCTTTATTGCTCACCAGTATGGTGGTGAGTGGAATCGCGTGCTTGTGGTTTGGGCTGCTGCACTCCCTCTGGGCGTTGTTTGCCTGTAATGCATTGATTGGAGCCGCCTCTGGCAGTGGCACTGTTGCTACAGCCTATATTGCCGATGTTACCTCAAGTGACCAGCGAGCCAGAGGTTTAGGTGTTTTATCGGCAGCCTATGGTTGCGGCATTATTTTAGGTCCAACCTTAGGCGGGTTCTTGGTGGGCTCAGACTCTGCAACGTCTGATTTCTTGACCCCTGCCCTGGTTGCAGCCAGTCTTTCTGCCCTTGCGGTGACATTCACCTTTTTTGTCTTACCAGAATCCTTACCTAAGATTCATGTAGAGCCTGAGCAGACACAGTTAAAGTCATCAGCTTTCAACTTCACAGACTACCAGACAATCTTGAAGAATCCGTTGACACTTACCTTGATCATGGGCTTAGTCCTGATTGCCTTTGCAGGTAGTAGTGTGCAATCGGTTTTAGGGCTATGGACAGGTCAAGAATTACATTGGGGCCCTCAAAGTACCAGCTTTCTCTACGTTTACTGGGGAGGGTTAGCCATCTGTATTGAATTGGGCTTAATCAACCCATTGATTAAACGATTTGGAGAATCGAATCTCTTTATTTGGGGGCTCTTCACTTACAGTATTGCGATGATGCTTCTGCCCACTAGCAGAAGTTTACTCAATATTCTCCTGTCACTGTCAGTGATTTGCCTGGGCTATTCACTATGTCGAGTTGTTGCGGTTAGCCTGCTGTCACAATCTGTATCAGCTCGACAACAAGGTAAAGTATTTGGACTGACTGACTCTGCGATCGCATTAGCCACAATTATATCTCCTCTATTGGCCGGGTATATGTTCACCGCCTGGGGAACCTCATGGCCTTTTTGGGTTGGCCCAATTCTTATTATTGTGGTTAGCCTATTGAGTGTTCGTATAATTATGCAGTCCAGGGTTTCCGTCTCTTGTATGCAACAGCGACAGCAAAATCTACAACAACTTTTTGATATTCTTGACTATGATCAAAATGGAGAAATCGAGGCCCACGACTTCCAGCAAATGGTCAATGCATCAGCTCAGGTTTGGAGATGGAAAGATGACTCAAAAGAATATAAAACAGCATTGTCTTTTTGGACTGGACTGGGGAACACCGTTCAGCAACTGATGGATACCAATGGGGATGGTAGAGTCAGTCTAGATGAATGGATTGAGTTTATGGTTAAGGATTTAGATTTTGACCTGGCAACTGCATTTACCAAATTTCTAGATGTTAATGCCGATGGGAAAATTTGTCTAGAAGAACTCAAAGCATTTTATTACCTATACAAAACAGATGAAGGTATTGCAGAAAAGACCTTTGAGTCTTTAGACTTAGATCAAGATGGTTATATTTCTCCAGATGAAATGAGTAAAACCTTTAAACATTTTATCTATGGTGAGACATTAGAAAGTCTCCAGCGAAAATGGTTGACAGGCATTTAGAGCATGTTGCTTGTGTAAATATAAGCAAGCTAGTGCAGCAACGTACATTCCGCAGGTTAGGTTCAAAGATCAGGCTTAGGGGCACTGCGTTGGATTACCCGTGTTCCGTTAGCGCTATCTGCCGCAGCCACCCGCTGTCCCTATCACCGATTGAGGCAGTTAGACGTGGTCGAACAGCCCTACTATGACCAATCAGAGCGCCCAAAAACAGGGGCGACACCCACCCGAGTCACCTATCGAATCACCGCCGATGACGCCGCTATTCATCAGGCAAAGCGGAAGGCAGGATACTTCTGGTCTAGGGGCGTTTTAAAGCACAACAGCACCCAGAACGATCTACCTGAGGAACTCTTCTACATTAGATTAAGACGCTCAAGAGTTGTTGTTAGAAGAGTAATCTTGACTAAAAACAATGCTCTCTAGTGCAAGTAAGAAGAAATATCAGTGACCTGTTTGGGTGCTGGCATTGAGCCGTCAAACGATTCTGTTGAGATATCGATTGTTGACCTCCTTTGTTGTGATTACGAACTTTTCAGCTCATGTATTCAGCATATTGCTTGAGTGGATCAATGTCTCTTTTCTGACATAAACGTTAATGTTGTTAGTTTTTGTTACTAGTCAGTGAGTTGGGTCTCTAGGATATTGTGGTTGATGACACTGCAAGCAGTGATTTTATACTTGTAGAATCGGGCTGTTCAATCGTAGGTTAAGAGCTGATGCGCCGACCAAGACCGTAAATAGCTAGCCAAGGGGCAGACCCGTTACCTAAATCGCGGAATGCGACTGGCAGGCTGAAGTATTTTCGGCCATTGCCGTACCATATTGCGCTGAGTCAGTTGGCCCGGTTTGAGGCATGGATGTAGGATGTGGACGATGTGGGTAGTCCAGCAGAGGCGGTGGATAGTAGTGATTTTGATCCGGGGTTGATGGAGTGGTAGAGATGGTGGAGATCGCAACGTCAACCCAATAAATTAACTGCCTTTCAATTCCGTAGGCTTCTCCTGTGTCTGTGGAGTGTTGCTAGCCGAATTATCCAAGACTACTGCAGCCCCTAAACCAATCCAATGCGCATTCTCCTGGCCAATTATGGGCCAAGAGAATGCGATGGGTGAACGGATTTTTCCATAAGTACGCTAATCAACCTCAAGGTGACACTGCCTTTTTTTCGGCAGAGCTCTAGAATGCAAAGTGTTCCACTTAGATGCCAATAGCCATGTCGACTGAACCTCTCAATCTCACACCTCTTCGGGATAAAAAAGCCTTCATTTGCGATATGGACGGCGTCATTTACCATGGCAATCGGCTACTACCGGGAGTATCTGAGTTTGTCGATTGGCTACACCAGAACGACAAAGCTTTTTTATTTTTGACCAATAGTAGCGAACGATCACCTCGTGAGTTAAAAGAGAAGCTCAGCCGATTGGGTATTGAAGTGTCAACCAACAACTTCTACACTAGTGCCCTAGCTACCGCTGCCTTCATAGCTCAGCAGAAGCCCGGTGGCAGCGCTTTTGTCGTGGGAGAACCAGGGCTAATCAACGCCCTATATGAGGCGGGGTTTTCCATCAACGATACAGCTCCAGATTATGTGGTAGTGGGTGATACTCGCAGCTATAGCTACGAAAAGCTAGAACATGCCTGCTTTTTGGTACAGAAGGGAGCGAAGTTGATTGGGACTAACCCAGATGTTACCGCCCCGTCAGAGAAAGGAATCATCCCAGCAACAGGAGCTTTGCTATCTCCTATTGAACTGACAACGGGAGTTAAGGCTTACTGTGTAGGTAAACCCAACCCGTTAATGATGCGAAACGGCCTCAAAAAGTTAGGAGCACGTCCGGAGGATACCGTAATCATTGGAGATCGTATGGATACAGATATTATTGCGGGTATTGAGTCAGAGATTGAAACGGTGTTAGTGTTTAGCGGTGTCACGCATCCAGAAGATCTCCCTCGTTTTGCTTACCGACCCAACTATCAAGTCTCTGGAGTAGGACAGCTTGTACCAAGCTAAGATGGTTATCTTAGAGAAAGACAATTTTTGTAACGAAGCTTGCCCCTTAGCCGCATCTTTTAGAATTCGCGATCGCAATAAGCCCATCCCTTTATCCGGTGTCAGGGTACGTATAGCCCGAAGGGCAAGGCTCCGCTAGGGCGGAGCCTCTCTGGCGGAGCCTTGCAAATAAGATAACCACTGTTGTCTTTGTTCAGCCGTGAGATGGGCTAGCGAGGGTATTGAAAATTGAGATCGTAACTCCTCCCCTATCCTGCTCGGCCCCCAATCCAGCCGTTGCAACTGCTCCACTATCTCCACAACCGTCTCTAACAACCGCTGCTGCGCCTCTGACAGCTCTGTATCTAATAACTCAGCACATAGCTCAGGCGGCTGTTGCCTTAACCATGCCAGGGCCTCTGCCATCAAAATCGGGTCATCCAACGTCAACCAGTAAGCCATCTGCTGTAGATGGGCTACTCTAGACTCCTGGGCCAGTATCTCCTCAGCCTCTACAACCTCCTGCGCTGCCTGTAAATCGACAACGATCTGAGCCTTTGACAACCTCTCTCGGATGCGCTGAATCTCCTCTCGATGAGGATTACCACCCTCTGGCTGAGATGCAACAGATTTCAGATCGCTAGAGCCATTGATTTCACTGCTATTACCATCTATACCTTGTAATAAGCTTGTAGAGCTGTGACAGTTTGGTGCGTTAGCATAGCCAAACTGTCCAGATTCATTTTCATTCTTAAGTTGCGGTGTATGTGGGCATCTTTCCTGTAATTTCCAGTGTGGATGCCAGAGTTCTTTATATCGATATAAAGAACCTCCGCCAATACCAAATTTCTTAAGGGCATTAAACCTGGCAGTTGCCTGTTCTGGCAGTTCATTTTTATCTGAGAGTTCTTTTAGTGCGGCTTGGATTTTGCCTTTGGTCTTTTGGCTCTGCCGTTGATTCCAGCTGGGTTCAGTGTTTTCAGAGTCTGGTTTCTCCTTTTTAGATTTGTATTTTCCAAACTGTTCTCCATAGTGAAAGTAATGACTTTTCTCGATACAGCTGACCCACTCAGAAACACGGTCTTCGATTTCATGCTGATGACGACACCACAGCTCATAGCCAGGCAAAGCTTTAGCTATCGTTAGAACTTCTTTGATTAGACTGTTACCGTGTAGCGTTTCACCGCCGTATATCACATGGTGAAACACATAGGTGCGCATGGTGATCCGACCCAGCAATCGATTTGTTTGCCCATGGTCAGTCCAACCCTGCTCAATTTCAGCATTGAGATCGTTTAGGAATTTGTCGGCCTTGTTCGACAGACGATAACTGCGCCGTTTCTTCTGTCGAATGATTTGCTGTAGTGTCTCATTGCTCAGGTTGTTGCGTCCCTGGCATTGTCTCCATTGATCGACAAAGGTAGTTTGGTCAGTCCAGATCGGGTCTAGATCATCATTGAGTAAATACGACCCACGCTGTAGTGGTAGCCGGTGGGCGTTAAATAAGTTCGGTGTACTTTCGATGGTGTACAGTCGGGCATTGGGAAAGACTTCAAGCTGACCAGGTGTGACCTTAAATCCCTGACTTTCCAAAAGTAATGTGATGCCACTGCCTACTTCCCAGGCTGTTAGCGTTTCTGAAAATGGAAAATAGAGGTGCAGGCCCTGGCTATCGGATGAGGTGCAGGTGATTGCTGATACCAGACCTAAGGGTTCCAATGCCTCGGTCAGTTTTTGAAAGGCAATGGGATCTCGCCGGGGATGGTATGCGCTGCCAATATCAATATCGAGCATGGCGTACTGGGTTTCCTTCCCAAACCGCACACCATATAAATAAGTACCCTGTTCAATCAGTCGGTCTGATAATGGATGCCGACTTTCCGTTTGCCATTGAGGGCGTTTACCTGGTAATGGATGCCGCGCGTAGATGTAATCGTGACGATGGGGAAAGAGTTCCAAAAACTCATTATTTTCTGGAACATAGCTAAAACTTAGAGAGGCGGCTACGATAGTGCACCTCCTTTCCTATTTAACCCACTACAAATTGTCAGCCCTGGTAAATCAATACCAGAGTTGCTAGGATCGATAGGCATGCAAAACAAACCCACTTTGTGGGGACTGTTGATAGCACCAAGCTCTTAGCAGACCGGCAAGAAAGCGAAGGGCGGGTGCTTTTGCTGTTTACCTGCTTCCAGTTGAGTAGTTCATCTGTTTCCAGGCACCTGAGAGGTTAACACTAGTCTGTGCTGTTCTCAAGAGCTGGAAATGCCTAGTACGTCAAAGTTATAGGGCTTTGATACGCGAAAGTCACAGGTAAATTGATACGCGAAAGTCACAAGTGCTGGCACATTATTTACGGTAAAGTTACAGGCAAATCCATACGCGAAAGTTATAGGCTTCAATGTATTGCCTACGGTAAAGTTACAGGCAAATCCATACGCGAAAGTTATAGGCTTTAATGTATTGCCTACGGTAAAGTTACAGGCAAATCCATACGCGAAAGTTATAGGCCCTATTTGAGAAATACTTTGAATTAATTGTTTCAGTTGAACTGCACTTAACGGTATACGGCAAAGGGATAGGCAAATCCATACGCGAAAGTTATAGGCTCTGATGCCTTACATACGGCAAAGGGATAGGCAAATCCATACGTGAAAGTTATAGGCTCTGATGCCTCACATACGGTAAAGAGATAGGCAAATCCATACGCGAAAGTTATAGGCTCTGGTGCCTCACATACGGCAAAGGGATAGGCAAATCCATACGCGAAAGTTATGGGGTTTTATTCAAAAAACATACGCGAAAGTTATAGGGTTTAAGAACTGGGAAAAGCCCTTTATCATGTGGCTGATGTTTCCCACGGTGGCGGTCTTGTCGACAACTAAGGATGCTGCAAAAGATACGACGTTTCCAGTCGATGGGCAGCTCTTACGGGTTCTTCCGCGAGCCGGAGCCTCATTGAGAAATCCAGATGTCAACTTGCCAACGTTACGAACAGATGGTGAAAACTATTACCTGGAGATGCGGGTTGATGCAGATCCAGATGAAGCTAGTGAAGTTGCTGTCACTCGCCGAATTCCTATCGAAGACCTATCTGGAGAGGAATGGGAAGAGCTTAAGGAGCAATATGACAGTTTAGATCTCGAGGCGTATCTCGGGGAAGGAATTAAGGGGTTAGAGAAAATCCAAGACCGACGAATGCAGCGGTTGATTGCTGCACTGCTGACATTTCTCAACCCACGTCAGGTTTCAATTGTGCTTTATCTTTATAGAGCTGCGGCCCAAGAAGGTAATCGTCCTGGTGTCAGCTTTCGCTCTAATGATTTATTAGAAGCTATGGGCTATAAGCGTACTAAGGATGGCGGTTTTCCGGCTAAGCTGCGGTCCCAGCTCCACTGTGATTTGATGGCATTGCATCGTACGGAGTTAGTGTTTGCTCAGTCTCTGCCTAAAGGAGATAGCCTGGGTGCTAAGGTTACGATCAAAAATGTTCTGCGGATCAAAGAGTTTGAAGTGGACAATGTGCCGCGTGACTTTGATCTGGATAAGGCTGCAGACTATACCTATGAGTTAGCGGATGCTTATACGGTGTCTTTGGAATTTTTTGAAGGGCCAGCCCGTACAGGAGACTATGTTCTCTTTGCGAATAATCTCGACATGACTCAGCGTTTGGGTGGAAGTGCAAAACATAATTACAAAACCAAGTTGTTGCTCTATCTTGCTAGTCGGTTAAAGTGGGACTCTCCGGAAGATGGTCAGTTTTTGACAATTTCTAAGCGCTATCTGTTCAAAAATCTTGATCTGTTGGGTAGCAATTCGTCTCGTAACAATCAGTTATTTTGGCGTACGGTTGAGGAACTGCGGAGTGGGGGGTATTTGATGGGGGCTCAAGAACTTCCTGGTAAACGTAAAAATGCGTTGATTCAGTTTCAAATTAATGCAGAGAAGATTAGTGCTTCTTCTAAGAAGTAGCGAAGATCACGTTATCAATTACTGGGTTCTTTCGTCATAGCAGCCGTTTCTTTTGATTTCTGACCCTCTGTCTAAAGTTTTTCTACGCTCCAGATAGATTCGGTATCATCCTTACCCTCGCAGGTAAATTGGTATCCATACCGTTCAAAGGTCTCATCTTCGAACACTCGTCGAACTAAATTGAACGGCGGACAAACGAAGCTATAACCCTTGCAAAGTAAGGATTTCACCATGAATGATATATCTAGTTTGACCGTTGAGCGAACGGTTATAGAACAGGCATCGTACATAGCGTTATGTGGGTGCGACGGCGACGGGGGTGAATTTTAGTGATTCGGGCGACTAGGGGCGCGTTAATCTATGGGGTAGTGCCAGACCTTGGATGCTATGAAGCTGCTGGAGGTAAAATTCAGAGCCAGACGCGGACACTTTAAATGCGTGGATGGATAATGAGCGTGGATGGATGATGATGATGTCTTGCAGCCTGAGAATTTTGATAAGGGGAGTGCTGCTTTTTGCGATCGCAGGTGTAAGGATATCTGGATTGAGGGGTGTTTGAGCTGTCGTGTCTGAAGGAGAACTCGTAGGGGGATAGGGAGCCTTGGCATTGGCAGTATGTGGAGTTGGGGAAAAGTATTGGGGAAGAGAAATAAAGTGTGTAGGCTCAGAGGAACCTTCGGTATGATCCGAGCAAGCTATTTACTCTCTTATGTGGAGGGCATGCAGACCACCCGACAGCCGAAGACGTTGTCAGAACGGTATGGACGTATATCGTGGAGACGACTTGCCGAGCGACTGTAGCTCGGCGAGTAGTGCCACGATCCACCCCTCAGTACCTTAAAAGCATCTGAGTAGCTATCAGTAGAAGACCTGATGCTTCCATCTAATGGAAGATTGTTGTAGCTATTGTGATAGTCTTCAGCACACCATTCCCATACATTGCCATGCATGTTAAACAAACCGAAAGCGTTGGGCGAAGAGAAATTTACATGGACAGTTGATTCTCTATACGCCCCTTTGGGGCCTGCACCATAAGTACCCTTGGCAGCAGTATCTTCTCCATAATAATTAGCGATTTCAGTCGTAATCGTTTCTCCGAAACAAAACGGAGTAGTTGTTCCTGCCCGGCAGGCGTACTCCCACTCGGCTTCGCTAGGTAAGCGATAAGTGCGACCTGTCTGTTCACTCAAGCGCTGACAAAAAGTATCTGCGGAGTTCCAGGAAACTTTCTCTACAGGACGATTATCTCCATCTTGGGTAAAGCGTGAAGGGTTCTCTCCCATGATCTCTTGATACTGCCGCTGGGTGATAACAAACATTCCCATGTAAAAACTCGATATTGTTACCTGTTTTTGTGGCCCTTCGTCGTCGTCTCTGCCTTCTTCAGTTTCTGGTGATCCAATTGTAAAGCTGCCTGCTGGTATCTTCACCATCCGTAGCGGCAGAGCATTCCCCAGTTTGCCCAACAGAAACGGTTCATCAAAATATTCCACTGAGCCTGAGGGCCTTTGGATGATCTGCCCCTTGGCATCGACCTTGACTGATTCAAAGTCAAATCGTTGTAAGGGTTCACCTGTTGGGGTGTTAGCGGTGGTCTGGGTTCCTGTTTCCTGGGTTAGAGAATTGCTTGTTGTTTCTGTTGAAATGTCTGGTGCAAGGTCTTCTGTTTTTGTTGTGTTGCAGCCTTGTAAGAGTAGCTGACTACCTAAAGTGGTTCCACTTCCCACTACAGCAAATCCTAAAAATTTCAACATATCTCGTCGTGAAGATGACTGAGGTAGTATGCTGGCTTCTGGAGTTTTCGACTGTCTTTTATGCTGTGGTGTCTGCGGCAATTCCATTATTTGCTCCTGAGTTTTTTGAAGGACACTACTCACATTTCTTCTTTCCTAAGTTTCCCTACCCCACCTACTTAGACCAGCGGAAACACCGACGCAAAAAACTATGATTTTGAAATCGTAATTAATTCGGCCTATATCGCTTACCAGTTGTATTCTAAAACCCTGAATTTTTCGTTCAATTCTTTGAGCGAAGCCCTTGATTGCCATAAGATTAGTTGCCAGCTTCAAACGTTCAATAAATCGTTAACCCTTTAAACTCTCTGCTCTGATACCGTTTCAAGCACAACTTTAGGCATTGGGTTAAGTACCCCCATGAGACCAAGGTGCTTTTGCTTCGTATACTTCGGCTTCTGCTAAATTTGCTTAGCTAGATTATCTGAAAATTCTGGAATTCTTAGACACTCAATTTTTCGATCTCTTGTAAGAGCTTATTGATTTTCGTTAGACGCTTCTGTACCTCTGCTGATTCAAGTAGTGATTTCTTTTTGCGTACAGACTTAAAACGATCAAAGATCTGATCAGAAATAGATAATGATACCGGTGAACTATTCGCTGGCTGTTCCTTTTCAAGTTCTTTCACCAAAGCCATTACATCTTGCTTAGTCAAACCCACTGCTTTTTCAACCAGCTCACCATGTAACTCAGGCTTCTGACGATTCAAAAGCACTGCATTCGTAGGTGATAACTTCCCCTCTCGTACTGCCTCTAAAATCTTAGGGGCCAAATTCAACATCGGTAACCGATTAGAAACAAAACTGGAAAGCTTCATCCCAAACTCACCAAGGATTTCAGCGATTAGTTTCAGCTCATCCGCGCTGAAAATTCTAGAATTCTCAGCGCCTCGGGAACGTGAATTCTTGACCCGATAAAGGCCTGCCTTTACATCTTCAATCGGGATATCCAGGTGCAATGACAGTAAACTTAAAATACTTTCCGTCTGCTCAATTGCCGTAATTTCTTCATTCAGCAAGTGGGCGATCAGTGCGGCTTCCAATGCCATCGCATTTGGCATATCCCGCACAATAGCCGGGACCGATTCCATCTCTAACGCACAGCAACTACGCCAGCGCCGCTCACCACTGATGATTTCATATTTACCCCTAGCACCAGGCCTGACCAAAATTGGTTCCAGCACACCATGCTTCGCAATCGACTCCTTAAGCCGCTCCATCTTTTGCGGATCAAAATAAAGTCGAGGCTGCTTTAACCTCCCTGGGAGCTGGAGCGGTTGAATATCAGCAACCGGTAATCTAAATGACTGCCCAGAAAGTGACTTCAAACTTTCAATTTCTTCCTTCAGCTGGGCAATCGTCTCACCCTCTTGAGCATTTAAGGCACCACTAAACATGGTTGCCATGGGTCGTTTACTGATGCGAGCCATCGCTAATCCATCTCCTTAATGACTTCAACGGCAATTTTTTCGTAAAGCTTGTTGTTGGGATCCCCTGCTCTGTAGATACCCAATGGCAACCCGGCAGCTGCGGCATTGGCAATATAGGCATTGTCCTTAATCGTCGGAAACATCGGAATTTGCATGTGCCGCATAATATCAGGTAATCCTTCAATATCTGACAGACCTAAATTATCTCGATGCATTGCCCGGTTCTTGGCCCCATTTGGCACCACTCCAAACACCTTAGGCGCAGGCTTTAGACGTAACTCAGTGCGAGTCAGGCTAATCCACTCCAGCAATTTAGCCATCGCATCCATATCCTTGTCCTCTGGCTTCAGTGTGATAATCACATCTGTACTTGCCGACAGAGCTGCGATATGTAGCTGCTCAATCGTGCCAGGGCAATCAATAATTAGCACATCGTGGGGAAGCGGATGATCTTCCAATGCATCTGCCAATAAGTAAGCCCCCCGCTTATCCAAAACGAGTCGCTGTGTCGTTTCAGTGAGTGGTAGTCCCCCCAGACAAGCCTCGATCCCCTCGATACGATCCCTCCAAACCGGAAACAGAGGATAGTCCCCTTTAAAGTCAGGCCGCAACACCCAATCCATTGTTTTCTCCTTCGGAGGATCATCCAATCCACAGAAAAGAGTCAACGAACCATTGGGGTCACAACCAAACATCGCAACCTTTTTTCCTTTGCGGGCGAGCTGGTAAGCCAGGTTAACCGTCAGTGTGGTCTTACCAACGCCACCACTATTCGACATGATTGAAATAACTTTTTTCAGCATCTTTGGTGTGGCGAAGTTTCAAAGCGTGCGCGCACATCATAACTCAATCTGACTAAAAATTCTCAGAATTCTTAAGTGAAATTGTTGAATTTGAGAATTCCAGAATTTTCAATAGATTTTTTAGTTGTGATATTGATGCTGTAAGCGCTCCTTGAGCGGAGTCGAAAGAAACGCTTACGCTACCTTGTGCCTGATATCGGAGGTCAGGCACTATGAACCAGCCGCTCTCTCCAAAAACAAGATTACCTTTTACCAAACAACCCAGACTCCGATGCCTGGAGCGTATCGTAAAAACTCTCTTTCGCCTTCAGTTCCAAAGCCCGTTTGGTATAGCGTCCAAACACATTCATTGACTTAATTCGCATCAGCCTGCGCACAAACTCAGGATTCATTCCCTCCAGGATCAACTGAGTCCCAAATGTATGACGCAGCTGGTGCGGATGAATTTTCTCGTCCAGTTCTGCTAACTCAGCCAAATCCTTGATGCAGTTGTATACCCCTTTGTATCCCATCCGCTGTCCCCGGTTCCGATTTGAGAGACTTACAAACAAAGGAGCCTCCAGGCTAGTATCAAACCCCTGGTTGAGACACCAACCCAAATAACGATCCAATGCATCACACGCCTGGGCCGATAACGGCACAACGCCATCACTCCCCCACTTCGCCCCCTGAATCGAGATAGACCGATTGTCATAATCCCCCACATTTCTTGCTGCCACCTCATTCCCCATCCAATTTGGCTAGCTCTGAGCATGCCCCTAAGTTGGGACATTGAGATGCTACCAATCCCGGTGTTTGAGTAACAGTTTCACAGAAGAACCTAAATGGGCAATACTTTCGAGCCATAGCTTTATTCTAGTTATCTATTAAAACTATTTAGCTAGAACTAAGTCTGAAAGATGGATGTCCCATTGAGCACCCACAGTAATGAATCGTTAGGTCTTAACCAAGCTATGCGTTTTTCACCCGATCCTTAAAGCCCTTACCTGCAGAAAAGGCAGGAATCGTCGTTGCCGGAATCTTGATCACTTCAACCGTTTTCGGATTACGCCCATCCCGTGCTTTGCGGTCCTGTGACTTGACGTTTCTAAGTGAGGCACAAGCACTTATTTTCTGAAGAAAGTCAGGTTCGGTTTACTACAGTATTTCTGGACATCAATGGGTTGCCATTTATTACGATAGTACTGGCAATGCGACTGGTTACAGCATTAGCGATAGTCAGTAGACAGCAACCAGGCAGAGACCAGGGTAAAATTTTCTGACTGTATATGTTCTGAAAGGTCGCTTAACATCTAGTAGACAGCACTAGTTAGCAACGGTATCATTACCATAGTTCAGATGTATTTACGTCCGTAAACACAGGTGAACCCATGAAAATGCAGCAGCTTAAAAAACGGGTTTGGAAAAGTTGGTCCAAACTCAATAGCTTTAAGGGCAAGCTCACAGGGTCATTAGATGACTATGTGAGAGAGGTTAAGTTGTTTGGGGATAGACGCTATAAAAAGACCTGGATAGCAGCTTTAGCCCGGTTTGAGGCAGCTTTGCACTACAAAGGCACTTTAGACCCCTGGACACTTATCGTTCATGGGTTCAATTTCACTCAAGACCGCTGGGATTACGAGTACCGTAATGAAATCCTGGACGAGTTTTTGATGTACGAAGACGGTCTGGACATCATCAAAGCGGGCCTTGAACAGATTTTCACATCGACCGATTTTACTGCTGACGAACAACAGGAAGCACGAAATAATGGGTTTTTTGAACTTCTGGAAGGAAGAGAAAAACAATTACGAGGAACAGGCGTCCCAGTTGGATCTATCGGGCAACTCGCAGGCGCTAACGCCTAAGCGTCACCGGGTTGATGGGGCCATTGTTAACCGTCGCTTTAACAGGGCCATCAAAGACAATGGAGGCGCAGGCGATGTTTATCGTGACAGTGCGATCGCACAAACCCAGGAACTATTTGATTGTGACGTAGACGAACTCTATCGAGAAACTGGTGGTAAGCGTAACGACCGAAGTTCATTGCCCCAGCCAGCGCAGGAAGCCTACATGGTTAACGAGTCGATAACAGCTCACGAACTTGAACGTATGATCGGGACCATTGGTGGTGAGGACCAAGAGGAAGTTAATGACGCGATTGTTGGTCTGGTTCGACAAGAGGCGAAACGAACCCGTTGGCGTTTGCCCTGGTAATGATTTAAGCAAATTTTACTGATAGTTTACTTACAATTTCCTTATTGCTGTGATGCTGTTATACAGATTGCTGCAGGAGGATAGAAACTCAGAGGATGGTTATATACTTGTGTGCAGTCGGTTATGACAAGCAATTCAATGAGTGAAGAGCTACAAGCGACATTAGAGCGTATTGCTGAGCAGCAAGAGGCAAATACGGCTGCGATCGCAACTCTAATTGAACGTCAGGCCCAAAATGAAGCAACCATTGCGCGGCTGCTTCAAATGACGGAACGCCTAGCACCTCAAGTAATTGAAAATACCGAGCGTCTAAATGACCTTAGCCCTAGTGTATAGATCTGTAGCTCAGGCTAACCACTGTAGGGAAGCCGCGCTGAGATGCAATTAGTAACTGAACAACTCGCACTATAAAAACGCTATAGTTTGTTGCGATGCTTTGCTTATCAACGGTTTTGGATTCTACCTGTAGTGATTCTGATATCTAAAATCAGACAATTGAAGCCCTGCAGCTATTTAAGCGAAGCTGAAATATGAGGCAATTAGCTTCTGAATCGGCCAGTTCCACAGAATCCATATGTCAATTACTCCGGTTATTTGAATAAATCCATACTCTGAACCACCCAATTCCTCGATCAAGGTCCAGGGGGCTGACAATTTATGTCAGCTAATTTTATATATCTCTAGCATTCCGCCCGGAAGCATTACCCAGTGGGAGTTTCACGTTGTAGACATGTCCACAACGTGAGTTTGAAAAATCAACAGATCATGACTCTTTTGGTGTGCCATAGAGATCTTCAAAGGCCTCTTCCATTTTGAGATCCAAGGCCCGGTCACTGTACCGAGCAAAAATTTTGTCAGAGCGAATGCGAACCGCTCGCTTAGCCAACAATGGGTTCATGCCAGCAGCGACGAGAGACGTGGCAAAGGTGTGTCTCATGCGGTGAGGGTGGATATCGTCTAACTCACTGGCTTGCGCTAAATCCTTGACCAACTCATAGATGCCGCTGTACCCCAGGCGTTGCCCCCGACTGTTATTAGACAAACTAATAAACAAGGGAGTCTCCTGGCTGACGACGAACCCATGGCGTACCAACCACCCCAGATAGCTATCCAAGACGGCGACCGCCTCCGGCTTTAACGGCACCAGGCCATCACTGCCCCACTTAGCCCCACGCACCCTCAACCGCCGTCCATCATAGTCGCTGATATCCAGACCGCACACTTCCCTGGCCCGTAATCCATGGCTGAGCACCTGGAGAATGGCCCGGTCGCGCACTTCAGAATCACCCCGGTAGGCCAGGGCCTCAAATAGCTGATTAATCTGAGTTTCCGCTAAATCCCGAGGGGGCTTAGCCGGTTCTTTGAGAAACTCAATGGTGAGGGTGGGATTGCGGGTGATATAGTCCTTGACGGTGAGCCATTTGAAGAAACTCTTCAGTGTGGCCAGGGCCTGATTGATGGTGGTTGGAGCCAGCGCTCCCCCCCGTTTACTGGGCCGGTTCTTCAGGTATTGCTTATAGCGGTCAATGTCGCGGTGGGTAATGTCGTGCCAGGGTTTATTCTGGGTCCAGGTATAGAAGAGCCGGAGCTGCCGTTCATAGGCTTTGAGGGTACTGGCGGATAGCTCACGCGATCGCAAAAACTCCACCACCCGCTGCCAGCCCAAATCCTCGGTCACCCGCACCGGTGCCTGTGTTACCTGCCCAAACTCAATAAAGGTGGGCTCAGGAATATCACGAGCCATTGGCAACTCCCATTCTTTGAAACAACCCGCAGAGCGAAACACCCAATCTAGCGTGGGCATCGCCCGATGGTAGAAATTCTACCCAAACTAATCCCCTTTATATTGGTTACACTAAAAATACGACTAAAAATAATCTGCTGAATGTGAGTTATCATGAACCTTGAAATTAAAGCGTTTTGTCGATTCCTCGATTTTTGATGGCAGATGGCACGACGCTTTGGTAGACTTTTGTCTCTTTACCTTTGCTGGTCCAGTGCTGGCCTGCGTAGTCGAGGGGGCTACCATCGCTATCGTATTGTTCAAGTGCCTTTTCTGTCGCCAGTTGACCCGCTATATTCAACACCTCTTGAATCTCATCCTCACTGGTTAACATCGAACTGCTAAAGGGGATGGTTACCTGTATCGTGACACTATTAGCATCACTACTGACAATAGATGCTGGCATGCTGCGCGCTCCGACGACAATGGCATTACCTTAGTCTATCGTTACTGAAAATTACATCCTGGCGAGGTCATACCCCTTGTCTAGCTCCCTGAAACACCGGTTGAGCCTCTCATTTATATGCAAGACATTTGGTCAGTAATGCTGTTTAAGCTTTGAGTTAGAAACTGTAACAGAAGTGATTGCGCAGTATGAATGAAAAAGTGATCGCCTGGAATCATTTGCATGGAAAAAGCTGCACTGGTTTGCTTTTTCCATGCTTCCAGCATCTCACAGCTCATAACTGGATCTTGCAAACCACCAAAAGCTGTTATTGGACACTTTAACGGAAATTCTGGCTGATAAGTGTAGGTTGTAAAAACCGCAAAATCTGATCTGAGAGCTGGTAAGAGTAATTGCATTAACTCTTTATTAACAAGTGCTGCTTCTGGTGTTCCATGTAGACGACGCAAGTTCTCTATAAATTCAGCATCCGGTAATGTATGAATAGGAGGAACTGAGAAGGGCAATTGAGGGGCGCAGTGACCAGAAACAAACAAATGCGTCGGAGTGTAAGCACCGATTTTGCGAAGGCAACGGGTTAGTTCAAAGCAAACCAGCGCGCCCAGACTATGCCCAAGAAAGACAAAGGGTTTATCAAGATAGGGAAGCAGAGACTGTACAAGCTCTTTAACTAGAAGGGACATTTGAGTAAAGGGAGTCTCCTTTATCCTCATCCCTCTTCCAGGTAGTTCAATGGGGCAGACTTCTATCGTGGTAGGCAACTGCTCTGACCAGTTACGAAAGCTCAAAGCGCTACCGCCAGCGTAGGGAAAGCAAAATAGTCGTAAACTAGCCAAAGTATTAGGGTTGGGACAAGTTACCCAGGAATTTTTAGGAACGAGCATTATGGTTGTCTATCTCATCAACTATGCATAATTAAAAACACTAGACTACTAAAGGTTAACAAAGTCTGTAAGTCTTTATCTCGTCAAACATTTTGAATCTTTTACTGTAGATTCTTCGCTCTCCTTAATGGCTACCTAATGTAGTAGCAGGAGTCAAATTCTCAATTTTTTCCGAGATGCCAGCCACAGTAGGTGACTCATAAATGATGACTAAGGGTAACTCCAGCTCAAACGCTTTGCGCATCTGAGCAATAATTCGTGTGGCAAGCAAAGAGTCTCCACCTAACTCAAAGAAATTATCATAAATCCCTATCTTGTCTACTTGGAGAATTTCTTGCCAAATAGCAACAATGAGTTTCTCATTCTTGGTTCGGGGCGATACATAATCTGTTCTTAACTGTGGACGCCGCCCTCTACCTTGAATGTTAGGTAGGGCAGAACGGTCTAATTTACCATTAGGAGTTAAAGGAAACTTATCCAGTAATATAAACGCAGAAGGGAGCATGTAATTGGGCAACTTTTCTTGTAGGAAGTTGCGCAACTCAACAGACTTAAACCGCCTTACTGAAGATGGACCTCTAGACATTAGAACATCAAGTCCTATAAAATCAGCCACACAACCAGGTTGATTCAAAACTACACTTTCTTCAAATTCGTTAGCGGCGAATAACGTCTGCCACTGTTCTCTAGACAAAAGAGCATGCTTTGTACGTAATTTCTCATCCTCGAATACATCAAACCCTTGCTGAAGTCCCAAATGTAGATCAAATGACCGGTGAAACTTAGTTTCTTCTATTAATAGAAGCAATCCATTGGGAGCCAGCAGAGAACGAACATGCTGCAACGTTTTCTCTAAATCACGGGTAGTATGTAGAACACTTGCTGCGATAACGACATCAAAACTATTAGATTCATACCCCTGAATATGGGGATCTTTCTCCAAGTCTAACAGGCCGTAGCTAATGAAGGGGTAATCAGCAAAACTTTCTTTGGCTCTCTGGAGAAAAAAGTTAGAGATGTCTGTGAAAACGTAGGTGGTTTGATCTGGAGGCAGAAGCGGCAGTAAATGTAACGTACAGGAACCGTAACCTGCACCAACTTCTAATATACGTAGTTGCTTTTGCGGTCCTAGATTTTGCACCAAAACTTTAGCTAGTTCGCTAGCTATGGCATGACAGTAGGCAAATCTTTTCTGATAGCCATCCACGGCAAGTTTTTCATTAGCATATAATTCTCCAGAGTGTATTTTTTCGGTGAGAATGTTTGGTAAAATCTCAGCTGCACTGATATCGAGGAAATCAACCCATACTTTTGTAAACTCATTGCTTTGAGATAGTTCTGACTGAACTTCTGGTGATAACTCTTCAGAAACAAGTGTTGGTAAGCCAATGATACTTTCGTAGACCTCACCTTGTTGTTGTATCCATCCTTCCGCAATCAATACATTCAAAGCTCTAAGTACCCATCTACGGTAGCGGGGCGCAATCTGACACTTGGATATCAAATCATCTAAACTATATTTCTCTCCAGCTGAATTATAAGCGCCTAGCTTTCTTAGTGCCCTGCATACTGAGATGGCATATAAATGATCTTGATACTTCCATAGATGCGAAAATATTTTCGCATCTACATGCCAAAGATCATGCTGAGCTTTTTGGAGACCTGCTTGTACTAAAGATTCCCATAATTTATGAGAATCTGAGGGGTTTTTGCTTTCTACTTCAAAGAGATTAGGTCTTTTATCTGATTCTGGAACTACATAGGCTACTAATTGTTTATCCTCTCTCGATTCTCCAACTGCCGCGACTAACGCTTCTTTAACAGCCGTATGTTGTTGTAAATTTGTCTCAATCTCTCCCAATTCAATCCGGTGACCTTTGATTTTGACTTGAAAATCTTCACGCCCAAGAAATTCAATATTCCCATCCGGTAGATATCGACCCAAGTCACCTGTTTTATATAAGCGTTCCTTGGTTTGAGGATGAATTATAAAACTGGCATTGGTCTTTTCCTCATTTTGCCAATATCCCTTAGCCAGACCAATGCCGCCAATGTAAAGTTGTCCAGGAACCCACAGAGGGCATAACTCGAGGGCGTCATTAAATACATACATGCTCTGGTTAGCCATGGGGCGACCGTAAGGGATACTTTTCCACGTTGGGTCAACCTGTTCAATCGGGTAGAGAATTGACCAAATAGATGCCTCAGTCGCACCTCCTAAACTAACCAGTTGTATATCTTCACAAATGTCTTTAATCTGTTTTGGTAAGTTCAAGGGCAGCCAGTCTCCACTCAACATTACTAGCCGCAAAGATTTAGATAATAAGTCGGGACAATCTGCTGCATACTCCATTAGCATCTGCATTAAAGCCGGTACCGAGTTCCAGATGCTTACCTGCTGTTGCGCCATTAGTTTTATCCAGTGAGCTGGATCTTTTGTCGCATCAGCATCGGGGATGACAATTGTTCCTCCAGCAGCTAAGGTGCCGAAGATGTCATATACCGAAAGGTCGAAACTTAAAGATGAAAGAGCAAATACATGGTCTTGAGATGTTACATTAAAACGCTGGTTAATATCCAAAATAGTATTGACAGCACCTCTGTGGTCAATCATTACCCCTTTGGGTTTCCCAGTGGAGCCAGAGGTATAGATGACATAAGCTAAATCAGACGATTTCTGTATGGGTTCTAAAGGACCTATGGAACTAGGAGGTCTTGTTGTGTAATCTATACAGAGACGTTTGATGTTGTCTGGCCATTCTAAGGAAGCATCTAGCTTTGGTTGAGTGATGACCCATTGAACGTTTGCTTCCCGTAACAGATGTTGCCTCCGCTCAGTTGGAAGTGCGGGATCGATCGGCACATATGCGGCACCAGAAGCGTGGATACCCAAGACAGCGACGACTTGCTCCCAGCCTTTTTCCATGACAACTGCTATGAGCTGATTGGATCGAGTGCCTAGCTGTCGTAGATGATGGCCTAACTGATTGGTGCGATCGCTTAGTTCCTGGTAGGTTAAAGTACGATCAGAGGTAATCACAGCTGCTTTTTGTCGATGCAAAGCTACTTGGTTAAAAAATAAGGTATGGAGCAGAGTATCTTCTGGAATGGCTATCTCAGTAGCATTAATATCTGTTAGTTGTTTAAGCTGCGTTGGGGGCAACAGCTGCCGTTTGGGTTCTTGCCAAAGGTCATCCTCGTCTGCTAAGCGACTAAGGAATTCACAATAGGCCGCAAACATATCATCCAAAAAATTAGGAGGAAAGAGATTCTTGATGGCATCCCAATTAACAATAAGTGCACCGTCGTCTTCAACCGCCTGGTGATCTAGATAAACCTGAGGCGTTTGACTCAGACTGTAGACAATTTCTCCCATTTCCTCGTTACTAGGCGATGGGGGAAGATCTGTTGTTTGAGTTAAGCTCCCCATAAATGCTTCGGTATCAATACTATCATTGCCTAAAGTGCTGGTATACACTACCGGCATAAGTGCTGCTGAAGGCCGTTTTTGCAACTTGGCTATTTCTCTCAGCACTTCTAAACCACTGACATAACGATGATCGATATCGTTCCAAAGTTGCTTTTGAATCCGTTGAGCTCGGACTTCAAAGGAACTCTGGGCAGAGTTATCTACAGCTAGCAATGCTAACGATGTGAAGTCACCCACGATTTTATTAACTTGAGGATGTAGTGGAAACCGCTTGAATAGGGTTACATTGATTGTAAAGCGTGGATCTTTACTCCAAGCGGTAAGAATTTCAGCAAATGCTGCCAATACGACGACGGAAGGGGTTAAATTCGCTTTATAGCCCCTTCGTTTGAGGCGGTTCCAAGTGTCAGCTTCAAAACGTTTACTATAGTGTACAAATCGGGGGCGGTCAATTGTGGCTAAACTTTTAGCAAGGGGTAGTTGCGGAGCTGCAGGTAAGGTATGGAGTCGGTCTCGCCAATATGCTAGTGAGCGTTGATAGAGCGTAGATTTTCGTAGAGAAATTTCTGCTAAGACATAGTCTCGGAATGATAACTCTAGGGGAGTGAGAGAACTTTCTGGGTGATGAATTAGCTGAATGAAGTCTCGCTTTAGAATATCGAAGCTCCAGGCATCAGAAATCATCAGATCAATACTGGAATATAGACGGGTCTTCGATTTACTTAATTTGACAGCGCGAAATTCGAAGAGCGGATATTGATCAATGGGCAGTACTTGATGCGACATGCGGTCACGAATTCGCATCAAATGCGAATTCCTGGTATCTGGGTCACTCTCACTTAAGTCTAAAACTTCTATCTTATAAGCAGGAACCTCTTCTATAATCTGTTGCCTTCCGTCTGGCAAGACAATTGCTCGCATCATTTCATGATGATTAATGATGCGATTTAGTATATTTTCAAATCTCTTCAAATCTAAGTTGATAATATCTACTTCGGCATAAGCATGGGTAGAGATATTACTTAACTCAAATGCATCGTTACGACCGAGCCAGTAAGCCTGCTGAACATCATTGAGAGGAAAAGGCTGATATCGAGAGCTTTCATTGGGAACAATCGTAGGTAGTGATTGAGAGCCAGAACTTATGCTTTCAACAGCACTAAACTTATCCATAAAGGCTAGGACTTCTACTTTCCGCTCAGCTAGCTGAGTACGAAGAGTCGATGTCAAGGTTCCTTTGGGAGCATTACAGTGCAAGTAATCACCCTTACGCTGGAGCCGTATACCTAGATCCTTTAGGTAAGAAACGAATTCCTCTGTAGATTGTTTCACGACTCTATTTCCTTACGATTAACAAAATATCAAATCCTTGGAAGAAACTTTTAGCGCTTGACTGGCCAAATGCTAAAATCCCGGCATTATGTTTTGCCAAATTATCAAAATGGAGCATACTGAGCTAGAAGCTAAGAAAATGCCACTAAATTGGAGGTTATTTTAGAAAATACATGATTTAATCCTCTAATTAGACCACTTTATGCATAGTTAAGCCGAAATTTGAAGAAATCACTAATCGTAAAGTCAAATGGCCTATTGCTTTTAGCTAAAAATATCTGTGACCAGAATGCGAAAGCTAAGAGACTAAGGTTAAAGCGTTGGGATTTGAGTAGGTCAAAATAATTCTGTGAGGTGTCTCCTATTCCCATCGCCCTAAATAACCAACTGGCTGAATTCAGCGTAGATATGATATTACGTGCTGCTTCATTTGGAGAAATCAAGCCTTTTTCCACCTTTTCCATTTCGGCAATAGCTTTTGAAACATAACCATTTCCCCATGGACTGATTTGTGTATCTAGATCTTCTAAATACTTGATATCAGTAAGCTGCGATAATGATCGTGGCTTATAACCCTTTGTAAAAAGATCAATCTGCGAAAAGCCAAGTTTCCAAACAGGCATTAAATGTTGCATAAGCCAAACACGAAGCCATGCATTCATCAGATTGAAGTCTCTAAATGAAATATATGTACAGTGAGCGATCATGTCATTATAGTTGAAAATTTTCTCCTGCAAACTTGCTAACGAAAGAAAGTTCTGTGAGGAAAAGTCTTTTTCGGAAACTGCTTGTAAAATTAGTGCAGCAAGTGGATTGATCGTCAAGAAAGTTTGCGATAGTCCAACTGAAAATATCGGGTCAACAAACCCTGATGAATGTGGAAGGATATAAAACCTTTCTCCTACACAAGTTCTAGACGAATATTGGATGCGATCAGTAGATGTCCATCTTTGGACAGTTTGAGCCGACTCAAATTGAGATGCGATAGATGGGAATCGCATTATAAACTGTTGAAATTCTTGCTCTGGAGCAAGACCGTTTTTCGGCAAGTAGCGACTATTAAAGTTAACGCCTACACTACACACCGGATTGGTCGATTGCTCATGATTGTCAAATGGAATGACCCACATCCAACCTTCTTTGAATATATGATGCGTTGTTCCTCTTTTCCAAGGGATGTCACTTTTTTTTCCATTAGATTCCCGAATTGCTTCATCAGTACCCTTAACATTAATCATATGGGTAAATAGGCTTCTCGAATGGGTTTTGAAGCGTGTAGGATACTCTCTGAGGTTAAATTTTCGAGCGAGTATGGAGTTGTATCCACTAGCGTCAACTAAATAGTCTGCAGTAAATGATTCGCCATTCTTGGCTATAATTCTGACACTATGTTGACTAATCTCTAAATCAACTACATTTATATTTTCTAATAGCTTTGCTCCATAGCTGACAGAAGCTTTCACCAAATAGTGGTCAACTTCCTGACGGAATAAGTGACTGCTGTCGCCTGTTCCCCACTGTATTCTTTCATGGGAGGACTGTTCTTCTCCTTCATGATGGTATAGAAAACCGAATATTCGCTTATGTCCACAGGCAGAGGTGGAAAGATGTTCCTTAATATTTTGAAATGAACTTAAGTGTTCAAATTCAGGAATAGAATAGTTACGACTGAGTAATTTAAGAAGAAGTTCTGTGTGAGTTGTTAGTGATTCCCCAATTGCATATCTAGGATGGCTTTTTTTATCGACCATCAAAACATTTAAATTATGTTTTGCCAATATCGTGGCTAGTGTAGCCCCCCCTACTCCAGAACCCAGGATAATGACATCAAACTGATTTTTATGCGCATTATTCATTGCTATTCTTCCTGCTTTATTAAGCAAATTATGGGCTGCTAATCAGGCTACAAACTGTGGTGATCTTTGTCTTTGAGGTTGCCGTAGATTGGTTATCTTCACCTGAATCCCATTAGCAGGCGTCAAAAAAGTTCCTGCGACATGGTACCGCTCTGGCCGTCGATTAACAAGTGTCCATTCATAGTGAGAAACTAGTGTGGCTAACACCAGCTTTATTTCATATTCAGCTAATGGTTGAGCGATACACCCACGCTCGCCACCGCCAAATGGTAGAAATTCATAGTAGGAGAATTTTCTTTCTAAAAATCGCTCTGGCCTAAACTTTTTAGGTTCTGGATATAGGTCTTCACGCTGATGAACTAGATAGATGCAGCAGTCTAGGATTGTATTTGGATTTAATTGATAACCCATTAGTTCGACAGGAGTTTGAACTAACCTTGGTGATGTAAATGGAATAATTGGTGAAATTCGCATTGTTTCATTGCACACAGCTGTGAGATAAGGCAACTTAGCAACGACAACTGGATCTGGATCCTCACCCAAACCATCTAGTTCTTGTCGTAATTTTTCAAGTATATTGGGATGCGTATGCAACCAGTACATAGCCCAGGCAATAGCGATGGCAGTCGGTTCTTGCCCGGCAGAAAAGAGAAAGCGCAAATCATCACACAACTCATCATCTGTCATCGATTCACCTGTCTCATCTCGAGCTGAAACCAGCAAACTCAGAATGTCAGTTCGAGTGGAGTCATTTTGCTGACGACACTTTCTAATTTCATCGTATATTAACTCATCAAGCTGTTGCTTTAAGTATAGGAATTGCCCCCATGGACTCCATCGCCCTAAATCTTTTCTCAGACTAGGGAAAGTTATCAAGAATGGAACTAAAGGATTTTTAGAGTATCCTTTATAAGCTAGATAGCGCTGTCTTAGCCGTTGACGCAATCCTGGTTGATGCAAACCAAGAACAGTCTCTAGAATGACTTGAAGCGAAATTTCTTGTAGCGCTAAATAAATTGAAAAGCCTTGATTTGGAGGATGTCTGCTGATGATTTTTCGAGTGATCTCACAGATGGATTGACCATAGGTATACAATCGTTTGCCGTGAAATGGAGGCAATAAAAGTTTGCGTCGGTGTTGATGGCGTACATCATTAACCACGAACAATGAATTGTCTCCTACAAATGGAGCCATGGCTTGATGTAGTTCACCCGGTGACGTAATCTCTTTAGGTCGCGTAAAAATCTGCTGAATTGCCTTTGGGTGAGTGACCACTACGACAGCTCTAGACTCTGCAATCGATAAACTGCCTGATAGTGTAAAGATATCTCCATGACGTTTAGCTGTTTTGTCTAGAAATCCAATTGGATCAATGATATATTTCATCATCTGTAGCCAATGGGGGGTTTTAGAGCCTGCTAGTTCCATGTGTCAAAATAGATTTCAAAATTACCGAGTACCTAAAAAGATGAAAAACCTACGTATTCAATTGTTGAGTCTTTGCTAGACCAATGCTTAACTACATAATCTTGACTTCAGAGTATGTATAAGATAAGACTTCAATCGATTTTATAAATCAATCTCTTCTCGATCGTCTGCTGCTTGATCTGTAGTTTCAGATTGCAGTTGCTTAGCCGTCTGAATGTTATTAATATGGTTTGCCATGCCAGCAACTGTAGGGGATTCAAATAGACTGCTCGATGGTAAATCTACTTGAAATGTTTCACGAATTTGAGCCATCACCTGAATTGAGATTAAAGAGTCTCCGCCCAACTCAAAGTAGTTATCATGAATACCTACCAGGTCAATGCCAATAATTGTTTGCCATATATCTGCGAGCATCTTTTCCGTCGCATGTCTGGGAGGGACATAAGCATTTTCTAGTTCAGGTCTTGCATGATGTGATTGATCATTATTTCCTTTGATGAGATTTGCTTCTTCTCGTAGCGACTCCCATCTTGTCCAATAATCAACTCTAGGTTGTAGCTCCCTCGTTGAGACAATAATCTGATTAAGTTGACTCCAGGCTAAAACATGCTGGAAAATCTTTATGTCTTCTTCAGGAAGAATCGTCTGCTCTGAACTTGTTTCAACCAATGGTATAGCTTTACTTTCTGGTAAAACAGGTTTTCGCCCATCCCAATTGACACTGAGCCAAGGCGTAGGGAACGCTTGATTATGCTGATGTGCAAAGGCATCCATAAAAAGATTAGCCGCAGCGTAGGCCGCATGGCCAAGTCCACCGAAAAGTGAGGCTAATGAAGAAATTAGCAGACAAAAATCAAGGGATTTAGAGCCCAGGAGCTCTTGTAATATAAATAGCCCATCTATCTTGCCTTGAAACTGTAGCTTACAGTCTGCCGGAGTAATATCTTGAATCGGCTTAAAGAGCTGGGCTGCACCTAATACAACAGCATGAATCACCCCATTAAGTGCGCCAAACTTCTGCTCCGTTTGACTTAAAGCAGCCTGCATTTGTTCGAAATTAGAAATATCTGCCTGCAGGATTAGAATTTCTGCTCCTAAAGACTCAAATTCCTGTATTTTTCGAATCTGGCAGCTAATCTTATCAGATTCCTCATGGGAAGAGAGCCATGCTGACCACTGTTCTCTATTGGGAAATGACGAACGCCCTGTCAAAATTAATTTTGCCTGAACCGTACGGGCCAGGTATTCTGCCAGTATTAGTCCTAGGCTGCCAAGCCCACCAACAATTAGGTAAACGCCTGATTGTTTTAGCGGTAATTCTTCAGTAGGTCGTGCTTTTAAGGTTATCGGTTCAACCGTCTGAACCCATCGTTGCAGACCTCGATAAGCAACTATTAGCTCAGCTGGAGGTGCAAGGATTTCAGCACAGAGCTGATGAATTAACTTTTTTGATTGCCAGTTACTAGTCGTAGTAAGACTAATGTCAATGCTACGACAACGGATGTAATCATATTCCTGGGGGATGACTTTTAGTAAGCCAAGTATTGTTGTTTTTTCTGGATAATATATCGATTCCTCTTCTGTGACAGACTGCATATTATTGGACAGGACTGTCAATTGCAATTCCTGGCTCCAATTTTGTTTGCCAAGGGTTTGAACCAGGAAAAGCAAACTATAAAATCCCTGGGATTGAATCTGATCAAATTGATCAGGACTCGAATGGGGTTGACTTAGGGATGTAATTGTCCAACCATGGACAATATGATTAGGGACAATTCCTTTCTCCTGTAGCGATTCAAAAAGTTGGGAATAATCGCTTTTTTGCTCTGGATTAAGTGTGTAGCTATGCCGAACTGAACCATCCGATAAAGCTTTTTGTTGATGACCAAATATCTCTGAAATCTGAACCGTAATGACAGTTTGTTTCTGTTGTTGTAATTGCTCAGCAATAGACATGCCTACAGCTTCGTTAATGAAGACTAACCAACAATCAGAATGATCAGTGTACGACGTTGATTGTAGTGAAAATGGCGGTAAGGAACGCTTCCATTGAGGTAGATAGAACCAGTCAGCCACATCAGGCTTTTGTTCTAGGTTTTGCTTAGGTGACTGACTACCAAGCTGATTGTTGTCTGTAGCAAGGGCCGATGGGAGGGATGGTGCTGTTGTTTTAGTTGCTTTTGCCAGAATAATACTGTGACCAAATGCACTATCCTTAGGGAAAACGGCCACATCAGTAAAGGCGTTATTTTTGAGTGCTTGCTGCCATTCCTGACTGGATAGAAATGGATTGCCCAATGTGCGATCGCTTTTCTGATCTTTAAAGGGCTTCATTAACAGCCCCCAAGTTACCTCAAAGTTCAGTTGTGGTTGAGTGATCTCCCACAGTAAAAGGAATCCACCTGGAGCTACCAAAGAACGCACATTTCCCAGCGTCTCACCAATATTTTGAGTAGCATGCAGGACGTTAGCGGCAATCACGATATCGAACTCATGCAATGGAAACCCTTGAGTCTTGGGAGACTGTTCAATATCAAGCAATTGATACTGAATAAACGGATAATCAGCAAATTTTTGTTGTGCCTGTGTCAAGAACGCACCCCCAATATCGGTGAAAGTATATTGAGTCCGCTCATGGGGCAGCACTGGTAGCAATACTGATGTGGCAATACCCGTTCCTGCCCCAATTTCTAAAATCTTTAGGGTCGTGTCTGATGGTAGGGCCTGCGTCAATTTCTCCAAAATTGATCGCATAATATTCCTGTAGTAATCTTCCCAGGGAGACTTCTGTGTAGCTTTTACATCTTGATTGTGATAGATCAAACGATTAAATAGTTCTAGCGGTTCCTGATCACCTACCAAGATGTGGACTAAATTTTCACCAAAGAGCTGCACAAAATCCACCATCTGTGGTGTCTCTATCCAGCATTCTTGAGCTGTCTTAAGCAGTGTTTCAATAGCTCCATCAGTAGAATTGTTATCGTCTGGCGAGGAAGGTGACTGCTTAAAGGAACTTCCCTCTTGCTGTAACTGTCCTACTCTTACTAAAGCCTTTAACCAACTTTTAACTAGCTGATGGTAGCGAGGCAGAATCTGACAATGTTTGCATAGATCCTCTAAATTATGCTCAGTTTCTAAACGATCAAACGTGCCTAGCTGCCTCAAGGTTGAATTGATGTAGGCAAGACATAAGCGGTCAATCCATACTATATTTTTGGAGTATGTTGCCTCATCCAGGGCAGCTCCTCCAATTTTTGCCTGTTTTTCTCCTGCTTTTAGAAGCGATTGCCACAGGGAATGCGTCGATAAGTCAGGGTTTGATGGAGAACTGGAGGTATCTGTTGCCCCCAACCAATACCGTTGACGCTCAAAGGGATAGGTTGGTAAAGGCAAACGGTGACGATGTTCATGGGCATAAAAACCATGCCAGTCTATTTGAATACCAGCCAACCACAATCGGCCCACTGCATTTAATATAAAACCGATATCAGATTGGGTTTCCTTGGGATGGTGTAATGATGTCAGAACAACTTGCTCAGAGCGTTTAGCTGAATGCTGTTTCAGCAGAGTACTTAAGGTTCGCCCAGGGCCAACTTCAAGGAAAACATGGGCAGATTCTTGCAATATTACGTCTAAACCATCACTAAACCGGACAGTTTGTCTCAAGTGAGAGGCCCAATAATTAGGATCAGTAGCTGCTTCGTCCGTTATCCAATCGCCTGTAACATTTGAAATATAAGAGATTGTAGGTGATTGAAGCTTAAACTTCTGAACCTGTTCCTTAAAGCTATCCAAGATAGGATCCATCATCGGCGAGTGGAATCCATGGGACGTGTGCAGGGGACGACAATTCACGCCTTGAGATGTTAACTGAGCCTGTAAAGCTGAGATGGCTTCTGTTTTACCCGATACCACGCACGTCGACGGCCCATTAACAACGGCCAATGCTAAGTCTTCTCCCAGGAGGGGTATAACATCATTCTCGGGAAGTGGAATAGCTAGCATCTGTCCAGGGGAAAGTTCCTGCATTAACTGCCCTCGCTTTGCCACAATGGCCAGAGCGGCTTCCAACGAAAATACCCCTGCTAGCGTTGCTGCAACGTATTCACCTATGCTATGACCAATCATGGCCGCTGGCCGGATTCCCCAAGCCATCCAAAGCTTTGCAAGTGCATATTCAATAACAAACAGTGCTGGTTGAGCGATTGCTGTTTGGGTTATTTTTTGAGCTGCTGTCTCCGCATGTTCCAGATCGGGGTAAAGGATATGGCGCAGGTCAAGCCCCAGAAGAGGATAAAGATATGTGGCACAGGTATCCACATGTTCTTGGAAGATGGACTCTTGTTGATAGAGTTCACGGGCCATATTGATATATTGAGCCCCTTGTCCCGAGAACATAAAAATTATGGGCCGCTTATGAGGCGTTTGATGCTGCGTCAAGTCATACTCAGGATCTAGCGATTCAAACTGTTTCTGAGCCTGATCTAGGTGCTGACAAATTAAGATTCTGCGATGCTCGAATGCTTGACGACCAATGCTCAGGGTGTAGGCAACATCCGCTAAGTTCACATCAGGATGCTGGCTCAAATAATTCGCTAGATTAGCTGTTGATTTATCCAGTGCAGATTGCGTTTTAGCAGATATTACCATCAACTGCCAGGGACGAGAAGAACCTGACGGTTGTCGTGATGGTGCTTCTTCAAGAACAATATGTGCATTGGTACCACCAACGCCCAAGGAACTCACGCCAGCTCTTCGGGGTGTCCCATTAGCATGCCACTCTGAGAGGGTGTGGTTGACATAAAATGGGCTATTAGCAAAGTCAATCTTAGGGTTGGGCTGCTCAAAGTTTAAACTGGGCGGAATAGTCTGATTTTCAAGGGCTAATGCTACCTTAATCAGACCAGGCATACCTGCTGCAACCCCTAAATGCCCAACATTACTCTTAACCGAGCCAATGGCACAAAATCCTTTTTGATCCGTGCTTACTCGAAAGACATCTGTGAGAGCAGCAACCTCAATGGGATCCCCCAAGACTGTTCCAGTTCCATGGGCCTCTATGTACGTCACAGTTTTAGGATCAATTTCGGCGATCGCTAATGCATCAGCTATCACAACGGCTTGACCATCAACACTTGGGGCTGAGTATCCTACTTTACTAGCACCATCATTGTTAATAGCTGAGCCTCTGATCACCGCGTGGATATGATCACCGTCCTCTAGGGCATCAGAAAAACGCTTGAGAAGTACAACACCTGCCCCACTGCCGGGAACAGTACCCTGTGCTTTGGCATCAAAAGCCCGACAGTGCCCGTCAGGGGAAAGAATCCCCCCTTCTTGATAAAAGTAGCCTGTTTTCTGGGGTCCCCTCAGATTTATTGCCCCCGCTAACGCCATATCACACTCGCCATTGAGGAGACTTTGCCCTGCCATATGAATAGCCACCAGAGCACTCGAACACGCCGTTTGAACCATCATGCTGGGGCCTTTGAGATTGAGATGGTAAGAAACTAGCGTTGACATATAATTCAGGTCATTACCAAATGAAGCCTCTACCCCACTCATGGTTGGCTGCAACAAACCCTCTTGACCTGTGAATTTCAAATAGTGACTTATATTGCTACCAGCGTATACACCAACACTACCGTCATAATGCTGAGTAGTATAACCCCCATGTTCAAGCGCTTCCCAAGCGCATTCTAAAAATATGCGATGCTCTGGGCTGGTTAATTCAGCTTGCCTGGCATTTAAGTTAAAAAATGAAGCATCAAACCATTCAACATCTTCGAGACAAGGATCTGCCTTCACGTAATTTGGCTCATTCACCCAAGCCTGGTTCTTGCCTAAATGATTATGTTCTTGGTCTGAGAAAAAATAAATCGACTCTATCCCATCAGATAGATTTTGCCAAAACTGCTTAGGACTATCAGCTCCTGGAAAACGACAGGACATGCCAATGATGGCAATAGTTTCTAAGGCCTCTCTATCTGCACTAGTTCCAACCATAATTTGTCTCGCTTCATTTCATGTACTCAGTCTTCTTTAAGCAGTAGGGGGGACTTACAGAGTCCGTCGCCGTCGTTTCTTAAGCTTTTCTTTGCGACTCTCGGCACGACTTAGCTGTTTATAATTTGACCGAAAATTGCTAGTGTTCTCACTAAAATACTTATCCAAATCATTAATCGTTGGATGCCTAAATATTTCAGTAATGGGAATATCTTTTTTGAAAACCTCCTTGATTTTATTATGGATTTGAACAATTTGGATTGAATTTCCTCCGAGATCAAAGAAATTATCATAAATACCAACCTTTTCTATTTGTAGAACCTGCTTCAGAATGTCGGCTAAAGTATGCTCTGTCTCAGTAGTCGGTGAAACACTCTTTGCTTTTGATGTGGGTACAATATCTGCCGCCGGGAGTGCTTTTCGATCAATCTTTCCATTCGGAGTTAATGGAAACTTATCTAAAAGACAAAATGCTGGAGGAACCATATATTCTGGCAGTTTTTTACGTAAAAATTCCTGTATTGAATCAACAAACAATCTGCGCTGATTTTCTAATGGCGTGTTCTCTTCTTGGCAAATGATATAGGCAATTAATTGCTTGCTCTTTTCATCGACATCTTTAGCTAAAACAAGCGCTGTTTCAATCGCTGGATGTGAACTGAGTACAGATTCAATTTCACCGAGTTCAATTCGATGACCATTAATTTTGACTTGAAAATCTTCTCGCCCAAGAAATTCAATAGTGCCGTCAGGCAAACAGCGCCCTAAATCACCTGTTTTATACAATTTTTCCTGAGTTTGAGGATGGGTGATAAAGCTTGCTTTTGTTTTATTGTCATCCTGCCAATATCCTTTTGCTATGCCAATGCCACCAATGTAAAGTTGTCCTGTAACCCAAGTTGGGCAAGCTTCTAGCGTTTCATTTAGGACATAAATTTTTTGATTGGCCATGGGACGACCATAGGGAATGCTCTTCCAGTTTGGATCAACTTGATCGATAGGGTAAAAAATAGACCAAATTGAAGCTTCTGTTGCTCCACCTAAGCTGACTAGCTTGATATTCTGACATAGTGACCGAATCTGGTCTGGTAAAGACAGAGGAATCCAATCACCACTCATTAGAGCCAATCGCAAAGATTGTGGAAACAGTGATGTAAACCCGACTGAATATTCTACTAACATTTGCATCAAGGCTGGAACTGAATTCCAAACGGTCACTTGCTGTTGGACCATCAATTCTGTCCAATGAGCTGGATTCTTTATCTCATCAGGATCAGGAATAACAATGGTTCCACCAGCGGCTAGCGTTCCAAAGATGTCAAATACGGATAAGTCAAAACTTAGGGATGAAAGTGCAAATATACGATCAGAAGAGGTGATCTTAAAGCGTTGATTAATATCGAGGATGGTATTAACAGCACCCTGATGATCAATCATGACGCCTTTGGGTAAGCCAGTGGAGCCAGAGGTGTAAATAACATATGCCAGGTCGGATGTGCTTTGTACACACTGCACTTTGCTGGCAATTTGAGGCAAGCTATCGTCTATGGAGAGACGTTTGACCGTTTCAGGCCAGTTTAGAGTATTATCGAGTCGCGATTGAGTTAATACCCATTGAACTTTGGTTTCCTTTAAAAGATAATGCTGGCGCTCAGTTGGCAGCTTGGGATCAATTGGCACGTATGCTGCACCAGATGCCAGGATACCCAAAGCTGCAACCACCTGTTCCCAGCCCTTCTCCATAACAATGGCAACCAGTTGGTTGGGCTGAACACCTTGTTGATATAAGTATTGAGCGATGTAAGCAGCTCGCTCACTTACCTCTTGATATGTAAGTATACGTTGGGATGTGGCGATAGCAGTATGATTTGGAAACGTTTCAGCTTTTTCAAAAAACAATGTATGTAATAAAACATTTTTCGAAAAAGAAACATTAGTTGCATTGATAATAGCCTGCTGTTGAGCAGATTTGGAAAGATTACGAATAGGGACTTTCCAAAGATCCTCAGAAACAGCCAATTGTTGAAGAAATAGATTATAAGAAGAGAACATTTCATCTAGTAGTGCCGGAGGAAAAACCTCTTCAACGGCATCCCAGATATAGAATAATCCTTCGTCAAGTTCGGCAATTTGATGATCTAAATAAACCTGAGCAGTTTGGGTTATATTGTAAACGTGCTCCCCTAACCAACCCATTGTCAACGCTTTTGCTTTGGTTGCATCATTTGTTACCCGTTCACTAATTAGCGCACTAGTGAAAACAACTGGCATGAAAGCCTTTGACGAATTTTTCTGCATGTGGGCCAGTTCCCGTAAGACGTAGACGCCTCCTACGTCTTTATGGTCCAGATCTTGCCAAAGCTGTTTTTGAATGCGCCTTGCCCGGTTTGTAAAAGAATCTTGTCCAGAATTATCGATGGCTAATAGTGTCAATGACGTGAAGTCGCCTACGATCTGATTGACTTGAGGATGTAGTGGCAGACGATTAAACAGGGTTAAGTTAATCGTAAATTTGGGATTTTTACTCCAAACTGTCAGAACTTCAGCAAAGGCAGATAGCAATAATCCCGAAGGGGTCAGGCCAATGCTTTTAGCCCGCTGCTTGAGGTGATTCCAAGCATCATTGTCTAAATGACCACTGCGGCGTGCAAATTGGGGATGTTTAATTTGGGCAGGTTGTTTAGCTATCGGTAGCTCAGGGGAGGGTGGTAAAGTAAGAAGACGATCCTGCCAATATGTTAGCGAGCGACTATAGGATTCTGAACTTTTCAGGGAAATTTTCTTTAGTACATAGTCTCGAAATGAGAGTTCTAAGGGGGGTAAAGGATATTCTGGCGTTTGCATCAGTTGGGCTAACTCGCGACTAACAATTGTCCAACTTCGCCCATCGCCAATCAAGATTTCGAAGCTAAGATAGAGCCTTATCCGATTGCCGTCCAGGCGAGCAGCCTGAACTTCAAACAGGGGATACTGATCTACAGATAATACTTGATGAGATAATTGTTCCCGAAGGTTTAGTAATTGAGTCTCAACTTGCTCAGGACTATGGGTCCTCAAATCTAAAACTTTTATTTTATAAGGGGGGACTCGTTCTAAAATTTGCTGCTGTCCATTGGGAAGAATAATAGTGCGTAGCATCCCATGCCGCTCAACTATTTTCTGCCAGGCATTTTCGAAGCGATTTAAATCTAAATCAATAGTATCTACTTCCAGATATCCATGGGTGGATACGTTCCCCAATTCAAAGGCACTATTACGTCCAATCCAGTAAGCTTGTTGAACATCTGTCAAAGGAAACGGTTGATAACGCTGACTAGGATCAACTGTAATTTGAGAAAACTCATCAGTCGTTAACTTGTTTTCATCACCAGACAGATTCTTGCCCCGCAACCGTCTTTCAAGCAGGGCTAGTTTAGTCGGCGAAAGATCCGATTTTTGTTTAAGAATTTGTTCTTTACTAGTATTATGCATCGTTAATACTTTTATCCATCAAGAGTTGATTGAAAGGGCAAAATCTAAGTTTTACAGGGCTGATTTGACTTCCTCCTCTGTAAGTGATGCAAGTTCTTCAATGATCATCTTTTCGATTAGTAATTCGAGTTCTGAAATGGAAGGTGCCTCGAATAGCAGACGAAGAGATAAGTCAACTTCAAATACTTCGTTGATTTGGGAAATTAATTTAATCCCAATGAGTGAATCGCCCCCTAGATAAAAGAAATTATCATGAATACCGATAGGCTCAAAGCCTAAAACTGTTTTGAAGATATCAGCCAATTTATGCTCCAGATCGGTTTCTGGAGCAACATAAGCAGTCTTTAGATTGGGTCGCGTATGCTGAGTTAATGTATTTACAGATTGCGCAGCATCTTCCTTTGAAGACTCAGGGTTTCCCCACTTGTTGATCATCTCCTTTAAGTTTCCTGGAGAGATCAATACTTGATTTAAGTTTTCCCAGAGAAGAATGCGTTCCAATGCCTCGATTCCTTCTTGTGGCATCAGACCGAGGTCACCCCAATTTTGAGCTAAAAACTGACGCGAGGCTTCTGCCTCACCTATTTTCCAAAATCCCCAATTTGTTGTTATCCAGGGGATAGAAGACCGTTGATTGTGCCAATGTGTAAATGTATCTACAAAGAACATTGCTGCTGTGTAGTCAATTGTACCTCGGCCGCCCAAAACAGAAGATAAAGAGGACATTAGCAAACAGAAATCTAAATCCTTATCTTGTAAAATTTCGCTTAGCACCCAAGTTCCGTAGACTTTGGGCCGGAAGTTTTGCTCGAATTGATTTTGGTTAATGCCTGCTTCGATGAGAGATAAGCCACCTTCGGAGGTATTGAGACCAGCTACATGAATGACGCCATTGATCGGACCAAATGCTTGTTCAGCCTGGGTTAAAGCGACTTGCATTTGCTGAAGGTTGGCGACATCGGCTTGAATCGATAATACGTTGGCTCCTAATGCTTCTAATGACTGTATCTTATGAATTTTACGGCTGATGATATCATCTTCATCTTCATGGGCTGCCAACCATTCAGCCCATTCTTCCCTGGCTGGTAAGGCTGAGCGACCCGTCAGGATCAACTTGGCTTGCACAGTTTGTGCTAAGTGTTCTGCTATTAGCGACCCAAGATATCCCAGTCCACCGATGATCAAATAAACGCCGTGATGTCTGAAGCGAGTTTGCTCATCCTCAATGCTCTTTAGAGGTGTCTCCTTTAAAATTGGTAGCCAACGGTGACGCTCTCGATAGGCAACTATAGTTTCCATGCTTGGGGTGGTAATCTCTTGCAATAGTTGAGAAACGCGCTCTGCAACTATTGGCTGATTATTTTCTGGTAAGTCAATATCAATGAGGCGACAGTCAATATCCTCATATTCTTGAGGAATAACCTTGATGGCGGCAAGGAGAGGTGCTTGTTCTGGCTGTAGTTTTTCGTCTCCATTGACCAACTGTATCTGGTTAGAGATCACCGTTAGCTGTAAAGGATTGGAGTTATTAGTCTGCTTACCCATGACTTGGGCAATGCACATTAAGCTATAAAGTCCGAAATGCTGCACTGCCTGAAAGTTCTCAATCGCTAACGTTAGCGGCTGTTCAGATGAAGTGATGCTCCAAAGATGTAGAACTTTTGTGGGTGTTAAATTAGCCTGTTGGAGAGCCTGGAATAGAGAGCTGTAGTCGTTTAGCTGGTTTGGATTGAGTGTATAGCTGTAATGATGTTTGCCTTCTGCATCTGTAGTCTGCAGACAGTCAAAGTAATCGCCAACCTTAACCATCACAACATCATGGCCTGATTCTTGGAGCGATTGTCCTAACTGAACGCCTAAACCATAGTCATCCGCAAATACAAGCCAGCATTCTGGATCGACAGCTGATTTTGTTGCGATCGCAGGTCGCAATAATGATGAGCGTGTCCAAGCAGGAATATAAAACCAATCAGCAATATCCGATTTTCTACCCAGTGGATTAAACGTGTTTTGAGCAGTAGTTGTAGACGTTGTCGTAAAAGCATCGGGCGTACTAGATGTGCTAGGTGAGTCTGCTTGGGCAACAAATATTTGTTGCCCAAATACTTCGGTTGCAGAGAATGCCTCCACCTCAACAAATCCATGGCGCTTTAGTGCAGCCTGCCATTGCTCTTTTGACACAAAGGGATTACCCATGTTGCGATCGTTATCGTTCTCATCAACCGGATTCATCAACAGAGCATCAGCAATATCAAAATTAAGCTGAGGTTGAGTAAATTCCCAGATAACAAGGATGCCCCCAGGTGCCAATAAAGATCGAACATTCTCAAGAGCTTTCTCTAAATTGCGGGCCACATGGAGAACATTTGAGCCGATGATAACGTCAAAATGATGTAATGAATATCCTTGCTCTTGCGAAGACTGGTCGATGTCTAGGAAATCATATTCAACAAATGAGTAATCCTTAAACTTCTCTTGTGCTTGAGTCAAGAATAAACGACCAACATCAGTAAATGTATAGCTGGTTTGTTTTGGTGGTAATACTGGTAGTAATTCAGCTGTTGTGATGCCAGCACCACCTCCAACTTCTAGAATTTTAAGCTCTGTTTGAGGCGTCAATGATTTTATCAACTGAGCTAAAATAGCGCGGATAATTGATTTATAATAATAAACCTCTGGAAGCTCTAAGCTATACTCATCTTGGATTTGGTTAACTAATTTTGAGAGAATATCCCAAGGTTCTTTTTGTCCTGTTAAGACTGTTGCTAAATTTTCACCGCAGTTTTCGACAAGCTCTACAAAGTTTAGATTTTTTGCCCATTTTGCTTTGACATCAGCCAGATGATTCTGAATGGTGTTCCTTGAGCAAGGAGCAAGATGAGTGAAATAGTTATCCTCCTGCTCTAACTGGCCAGATTCTAATAATATCGCCAGCCAACGCTCTAATAGTTGATGATAACGAGGAATTGTGTGGCTTTGTTCCACTAAATCTGCCATCGTATATCGACTTTTTGCGTCCAGGAAAGTGCCTAATTGTCTAAACGCCATATTGATGTAAGCAACACAGAGCTGATCCAAGGCTTGTTTATTAGCTATGTGGGTGGACTCATCCACAGTAGCTAATCCATTCTTTGCCTGTATTTGACCAGCTTGTACTAGTAATGTCCATCTGTCTGATGCGGACAAGAGTAATTGAGGGGATGCTACTGCTTGAGGTTCAACCCAATATCGCTGGCGTTCAAAAGGATATGTTGGCAAAGGAAGCCGATGGCGACGTTCATTGCTGTAGAAGCTTAACCAATCGATTTCGATGCCTGACAGCCAAAGCTGTCCAAGGTTGTTTAGTAAGAACGCAGTATCGGATTGCCGATCGTATGCATGACGTAATGAAGATAAGATGTCGGTTACTTGATTTTTCTGCGTACCTAAACATTGCAATGCCAAGCTACTTAATGTTTGTCCTGGTCCAACCTCTAATAACACCGAGTGTTGCTGTTGATGTAATACCGTAACACCATCTGCAAACCGGACGGGTTGACAAAGATGTTGGACCCAATAATTGGGATCGGTTGCTTGTTCGGCAGTAATCCAGTTTCCGGTTAGGTTTGATATATAAGGAATTTGAGGCGTATTGAGCTTAATATTCCTAAATATTTCAGTGAAAGAGGGGACAATTGACTCCATCATATGGGAGTGGAAAGCATGGGATGTTGCTAGCCGACGACAGGCGATACCTTGGCTCATTATTTGCTCTGCCAATGCATCAATGGCTTCGGTTTCACCAGCGACAACGCAGGCTGAAGATCCGTTAATAGCGGATAAAGAAATCTTTTCACTGAGTAGTGGATGAACCTTTTGCTCTGGAAGTGGAACAGCCAGCATTGCTCCGTTCGGCAAATCTTGAATCAACCGGGCTCGTTTCGCTACTAAGGTCAGAGCGTCTTCTAAGGACAAAACGCCAGATAAACAAGCAGCAACATATTCACCAATGCTATATCCCATCATCGCCGTAGGATTGATGCCCCATGATTGCCATAGGGCTGACAACGCATATTCAATGACAAAAACTGCCGGCTGGGTAAGATAGGTTTGATTTAAAGTCTGGGTAGCTTCATCAGGTTTCTCTTCCCCTCGCCCCAGCATCTGACGGAGATTAATACCAGACTGAGATGATGATACGTTTACCGGTGGTTCAGGATCTTTAGATGTATCCATCTCTTGATTTCGATTGGGATAGATCACATCTCTCAAGTCAAGTTGAAGGAGAGGCTTGAGGTAGTCACAACAGCGATCAATTTGTTCCCGAAAAGCTTCTTCAGATTGATATAAATCCCATCCCATATTGATGTATTGGGATCCTAAGCCTGTAAACATGAAGGCAATAGTGGCCTCATCAGCCTGGTTGTTATCTGAGATGCTGCTGTATATCCGTTGAGGATTTTGAAATGCACTGAGCGCATCTTCAACATCATGACAAAGCACCATGCGGCGGTAATCAAAGACTCGACGCCCCATTTGAAGTGTGTAGGCAGCATCGGCTAAATTCACATCAGGGTTCTGTTTTAGGAAGTCGGTGAAATTGGCCGTCATCGTCTCCAGGGCAGAACTGGTCTTGGCAGACAGCATAACTAATTGCCATGGACGAGATGAGCTAGACGTTTCCATCAATGGCGCTTCTTCTAACACCACATGGGCATTGGTGCCGCCAATACCAAATGAATTTACACCTGCCCGTCGAGGTGTGTTATTGGTTTCCCATTCTGAAAGCTGAGCATTAACCTTAAAATTGCTGTTCGTAAAGTCAATCTGTGGATTAGGCTGCTTAAAATGTAAGCTGGGGGGAATTAATTTATGTTTGAGTGCCAAGGCTGTTTTGATTAACCCTGCCGCCCCTGCAGCAACATCCAAATGCCCTACATTTGTTTTGACGGAGCCAATCGCACAAGGCTGATTGTCTTTAGAACATCCAGCAAAGGCTTGAGTCAAAGCAGCAATCTCAATTGAATCACCTAAATGCGTTCCACTACCATGGGCTTCTACATAGGTGATTGTTTCAGGGGCAGCTTGGGCAATGGCCTGTGCTTCTCTGATGACATTTGCTTGGCCATCGACACCCGGTGCTGTAAAACCGACTTTTAGCGAGCCATCATTATTGACTGCAGACCCCTTAATAACAGCATGAATATAGTCACCATCGGCAAGGGCATCCTCTAAGCGCTTAAGGAGAACTAAACCGACGCCATTGCCACCGATAGCACCCTTTGCTTCAGCATCAAAAGCACGACAATGGCCATCCGGTGATAGGACAAGACCTTCCTGATAAAGATAGCCTGTTATCTGAGGGACACGAACCGTAACCCCCCCAGCTAATGCCATATCACACTCACCATTGAGCAAGCTTTGACATGCTAAATGGGCCGCCACTAGCGAGGTCGAACAGGCTGTTTGAACATTAACGCTTGGACCTTTTAGATTTAAGTGATAGGAGGTACGGGTGGGTAAAAAGTCTTTATTGCCACTTATCATTAATTGAAAGATGCTAGCAGAGTCTGAGGTATCAACAGTGGGATACAGATTATTTAGCAAATAGGTGTTGGTGCTAGATCCAGCGTAGATACCAATGGCACCTGAATAGTTCTCAGAACTATAGCCAGCATTCTCTAACGTTGCCCAGGCTTGTTCCAAAAAGAGACGATGTTGCGGATCCATCCTTTCTGCTTCTCTGGCACTGGTGTCAAAGAAAAAAGCATCAAACCATTCAACATCTGACAAAATGCTATTAGCTTTAACATAATTTGGATGATTGACTAGCTTTGCATCCACTCCAGCGTCTATTAATTCTTGAGTATCAAATCGAGAAATAGATTCTATGCCATGGCACAAATTATGCCAGAATGCTTCAATATTAGGTGCGCCTGGAAATCGACAGGACATGCCGATAATAGCAATTTCGGAACCATTAAAGTTTGATGACTGGACTGGATTCATTGAATAACCTCCTTTGGAAATAAATAGCTAATCTGCCCTCACTCACTGTTGAGTTGTTCTATACTGTTTTCTCAGTTGCCGGGTTTGTGAGATCGCAAATCGACGCCCTTGACGAGCGATAATTCGATCTTGTGCTTGCTGCCCAGAAGTGATGGCATGATGCGATTGGCTAATGTAATTTGCCAGTAACTTAATAGTCGGATATTGAAATAAATCCACGACTTTAAGATTCTGATTTAAATCCTTATTAAGGAGAATTTGCATCTTTACCAGAAGCAAAGAATGTCCCCCTAAATGGAAGAAATTAGCATTTGTACTAATATCTTCCAACTGTAAAACCTCTTGCCAAATCGAGGTAATCTTACGTTCAATTGATGTTTTAGGTGCTGTATAAGGTGCGTCTGAAGTTGCTTGCTTATCCGGTTGAGGCAAAGCTAAACGATTTATTTTACCATTGGGTGTTAACGGGAGATCCTCCAACATGACAAATGCCGACGGTACCATGTAGTCGGGCAGTTGGCTTCTAAGAAACTGTTGTAGTTCGTTGATAATGGTTGTGCCAGACGTTGAGAGGTCTTTAGCCGCAACAACATAACAGACCAACCGTTTGTTGTCGCTCGAATCTCCTTGAGCAACGACAACTGTTTCCTGAACAGCGACATGGGTAAGTAGCGTTGCTTCAATTTCCCCTAGCTCGACTCGGAAACCGCGTAGTTTGACCTGATGATCGTTGCGCCCAAGGTATTCAAGAGTTCCATCTGGCAAGAACTGTACTAAATCGCCTGTCTTATAGAGCCTACCGGCCTGTGGGTGAGAGATAAATTTTTCAGCTGTCAGTTCGGGGCGGTTCAAATATCCCTGTGAAACTCCTATCCCTGCGATATGCAGTTCACCAGGTACACCAATGGGCACTGGCTGTCCTAAGGAATCTAACACCAATACTTGTGTGTTCGCAATCGGCCGACCAATCGCAACTGTGTGACTGGACAACTGTGAAGCATCTATCTTATGAGCCGTAGCATAAACAGTGATTTCCGTTGGACCATACAAGTTCCAGACACCGGTTGCCCTATCTAATAGTTGATTAGCTAAATTACGAGATAAAGCTTCGCCACCACAAAGAATCTTAAGCTGGACGTGATGACCTTGCCATCCAGCAGCCAGGAGCAAACGCCAAGTTGCTGGTGTTGCTTGCATCAAGGTCGCGTTAGAAGTTGTAAGACATTGCTTCAACTGCTGAGCATCCATGGCAACCTGACGACTGGCAATAACAACACAGGCACCTGTTATCAGGGGTGAGAAGAGTTCCACAACAGACATATCAAAAGATATAGAGGTTACACTCAGCAGGATATCTGTAGGGATAATCTGGAACTCGTGCTGCATTGCCACCAGTAAATTGACCACATTTTGATGGGTGATTTTTACACCTTTAGGTTTTCCTGTGGAGCCCGATGTGTAAATTACATAGGCTAAATGATCAGAATGCTTGGGTTTCGTTTCACTGTAGGGAGTTGTTTGGCTAATTAGATCCCACTCCGTATCTAGACAAAGTACATGGGCAGGATGATCCAGCAATTGTAATTGTCCGATGAGATGTTGCTGAGTTAGTAGGATTGAAACCTGGGAGTCTAATACAATCGATGAGAGTCGCTCCTGGGGATAACTGGGATCGAGCGGTAAGTAGGCTGCACCAGCTTTGAGGATACCTAGCATTCCTACCAACATATCTAGAGAGCGTTCCAGATACACCCCAACTAGCATATCGGGTTTAACACCTAAAGTTTGCAAATAGTCCGCCAGATAATTTGCTCTCTGATTTAATTCACTATAGGTCAGTTTCTGACCATCAAATACAGCTGCAATTGAGTCAGGGGATTGCTCAACTCGAGCTTCAAACAGCTCATGAATACATGAATTACGAGGAAAGTCTATTTTAGTATTATTCCAATTAAGAAACTGTTGCTTTTCAACAGAAGTTAATGGCGATAGCTCACTAATAGATTGAGAAGGTGCCGCTACAATGCTTTCCAACAGTACTTCAAAATGCCCAATCAGACGTTCTATCCTATCTATCTCAAAAATGTCTGTATTGTATTCTAACCTGCCCATCAAACCTGATTCGGTCTCAACCATATTAAGACTCAGGTCAAACTTTGAAGTATTGGTATCAATGGGTGAAATATCAATGGACAGGTCAGCCGCGTTAAAAGTCAATTCCAGCGTATCTTCAAAGGAAAACATTATCTGGAATAATGGAGAATGTCCTAGATTTCGTTCTAACTTTAGTTCTTCTAGTAATTTTTCAAAAGGCAAATTCTGATGAGTATAGGCCTCTAAAGAAACCTTTCGTACTCGCTTCAATAAATCTTGAAAGCTAGGATCTCCAGATAAATCAGTTCGCAATACTAACGTATTTACAAAACACCCGATTAACGGTTCAATCTCAATTCGATTCCGGTGGGCAACGGGAACTCCCACCAGAATATCCGTCATGCTAGTGTAGCGATAAAGTAAGACTTTAAATGCTGCTAACAGCATCATAAAGAGAGTCACTTCAAACTGTTGACTGAGTGTTCTAAGTGCTTTAACAAGCTTCTTAGGTAGTGTGAATAGTTGCGCGTTACCTGAAAATGTCTGAACTGAGGGTCGTGGCTTATCCGTGGGTAATGCTAATAGAGTTGGCGCATCAGCGAGTTGTCGTTTCCAATAAGCTAATTCAGATTTCCAAAAAGCTTCCTGTGAGTATTGCTTTTGCCAAAGTGCAAAATCTACGTACTGAATTGGTAGCTCTGGTAATGATGAAGGCCGACCTGTGGAGAAAGCGTTATAAAGTGCCAACAGTTCACGCATCAATATATTGCTTGACCAACCATCTGCAATACTATGATGCATGGTTAGTACCATCAGATGGTCGGCTGTGCTCAATCGCAGAAGTTTAAAGCGAAAGAGTTGATCAATATTTAAGTCAAACGGTTGACAGGCTATTTCTGTTGCTAAATGCTGTATCTTGGTCTCTTGTTCAATACTAGAGAACTTACTCAAATCCACGAGTGGTAGTTCAAAGTTTGAAAAGGGAGCAACAACTGCATAGGTTTTCTCATCCTTGTCAAGAAATCGAGTCCGTAAAATGTCGTGACGCCTGAGGATTTCAGTCAGACTTTGTTCTAAAACATCGACGTTGAGTATTCCCTGTAAACGTATTGATGTAGCGATGTTATAGAAGGGATTATTGGGCTGCAACTTTTGTAGAAATACTAATCTAATCTGAGCAAACGATAACGGTAGCTGATCGCTGTGGGGACTCTTCTGAATAGGAGGTAAATTATAGTGGGGCGTCATTTGCAGTGCTGCTTTAGCGGCAACTGCAAGTTCGGCAATCGTTGGTGTATCAAATAAATTGCTAAGAGATAATTCGATTCCCAATGTGGTTTCAATTCGAGCGATAATTTGAGTCGCTATTAGGGAATGTCCACCGAGTTCAAAGAAATTATCATGGATACTAATTTCCCCAATTCCTAAAACCTGAGCCCAGATCCTGACAATGGATTCTTCGATTTCATCACGAGGAGCAACAACCGATTGCCCTAGGTTATGGTGAATGGCATCAGGAGTGGGCAAAGCCCGACGGTCAATTTTGCCATTCGGTGTCAAGGGCATGGATTCTAAAGATATAAAAATCGATGGAATCATATAGCCGGGCAAAGTTTTTCTCAGCCACTGCTTCAGTTCAGAGGAATTGGGTATTGCAACACCTTGATAGACAAGATAGGCAACAAGTTGCTGATTGCTAGATTCATCGTCCCTAAGAATAACGACAGCCTGCTCCGTAGCAGGATGCGTTGTCAAAGCTGCTTCAATTTCTCCTAGCTCGATTCTAAAACCACGAATCTTTACCTGATGATCAATGCGCCCTAAAAATTCAAGATTGCCATCCGGTCGATATCGAACCAGATCTCCTGTCTTATAAAGATAAGCAGAACTAGACTCTGTTAAGTGAGCTATAGATTTTCCTGAAATAAAAGATTTCTCAGTTAAATCAGGCCGATTTAAATAACCTTTAGCAAGATTAGTGCCACCGATATAGAGTTCCCCAGGAATACCAATGGGAACCGGTTGCATATGGCTGTCAAGAACATGGGTTTGTACATTATTAATGGCTTTTCCAATGGAGGGAGCCCAATGCTGTTCTAACTTAGCAGTCACTATGCCAGATGTTGTCACAACCGTATTCTCAGTTGGACCATAGTTGTTTATGACTGTAAAAGGTATGTTCTCAGATGGATATTGTTTTAATTTATCTCCCCCAGTTAACATAACGCGTAATGCTGTCTGAGTGGGCCAGTCCAAAGAAAGTAGGGCTTCTGCCAAGGGCGTGACAACAGCTGTCACTGTAATTGAATTTTCTAGGAGCCAGCTTTGTAAATTTCTAGGAGAGCGGAGGATGTTTGGCTCTACCAAATAGAGCGTTGCCCCAGCTGTTAGGCAGGGATAAACCTCTAAAACACAGGGATCAAAAGCAAGCCCAAAAATCTGTGTGACATGATCGCAAGTGGATATCTTAAAGGTAGAGTGATGCCAGAATACAAGGTTGAGCAGCCCTTTATGTGGTACGAGAACTCCTTTGGGTTGCCCGGTTGATCCGGATGTATAGATAATGTAAGCCAGGCTTTCGGCAGTGACTTTGCTATCTGGATTAACGTTACTTGCTTGGTCAAAAGCCTGAACAACAGCATCTAAACAAAGGATCCGTTCCTGGAAAAATGACAGGCTAGGCAATAATGTTTGCTGCGTTAGTAAGATGCTGACTTGGGAATCAGACAGCATAAATCTCAAGCGCTCTTGGGGATACTCTGGATCAAGGGGGACATAAGCCCCGCCGGCTTTGAGAATTGCCAAAAAACCAATCACTAACTCAGGCGATCGCTCAAGACAAATACCGACCAAGCTATTGGAGCCTACACCTAATGTTTGTAAGTAATGAGCTAACTGGTTTGAGCGTTGGTTTAACTCACGGTAGGTGATTTGCTGATTCCTAAAGACAATTGCGATCGCATCCGGTGTCTTTTCTACTTGCTCTTCAAATAACTCATGGATACAACGCTCATAGGAAATATTAGTAAACGTATTATTATTCCACTTTACCAATTGCTGTCTTTCAGCGTTCGTTAATAAAGGTAAGTTGGAAAGACACTGATCTGGATTGGCCACAATTGCTGTTAGTAAGGTTTGAAAATGGCCGATCAAGCGCCTAATTGTGGCATCGTCAAATAGCTCTGTATTATATTCAAACCTACCAATTAAACCACCCGTAGTTTCTTGCATCGATAAGCTCAAATCGAACTTAGCAATGGCGACTGGAGTTTCCCATCGACTAAGGGTAAGCCCCCCTGATTCTATCTGCTCGATTCCTAAACTCTCTAAAACAAATACAGCTTGGAATAACGGTGTATAAGACCGATCCCGCTGCGGTTGAAGTTTTTCTACTAATGTGTGAAAGGGAAGATCTTTATGTTCTTGGGCTTCAAAGACAATCTGCTGTACATGCTTGAGAAAGTCTCGAAATGAAGAGTTCCCTGATGGTTGAGTACGGATAACAACAGTATTCACACAGTAACCGACCAGTGATTCCAGGCTACGATTATCACGATTTGAGATGGTTGTACCAACGCACAGATCAGTCTGATGTGTATAACGGTGCAGCAACACCTGGAATGCTGTAAGAAGCAATGTGAAGAGAGTTACCCCATGCTGCTGACTCAATTGCTTGAGGGATCTCGTCAAATCCGCTCCAAGCGTTAACGTAGTTGCCTTTCCACGATTAGTTTGAATAACCTGTCGCGGACGATCCGTCGGTAGCTGTAAAAGGGGAGGAGCACCATTAAGCTGCTGTAACCAATAATTCAAGTGCTTTTCTAGAACCGTTTCAAGCTGTTGCTGTTGCCAATAGGCAAAGTCGGCATACTGAACAGAGAGTGCTGGTAGGGGTGAAGGGTTACCGACAAGAAATGCTTCGTAGAGAGTACCTAACTCTTGGATGATGACGCCACTGGACCAACCATCTGCAATCAGATGGTGCATGATAAAGATCAAAACATAGGATTTATTTTCCAGGCGGAAAAGCGAAATACGGAAAAGTTGCTCCTGTGCCAGATTAAATGGACGCTGAACTTCGGCAATGGTAAATTGCTCAATTTCTGCCCGTCGATCGACCTCTGCAAGATGTGAAATATCTACCTGAGATAACTGGAAATCATTGAGCGCTTGAATAACCTGAACTGGTTTTCCATTTCTACTTACAAAGTTTGTGCGCAGAATTGCATGACGAGCGATAACTTCCTGTAGAGAGCGCTCTAAAACATGAACGTCAAGCTGCCCCTCCAACGCCACTGCAAAGGTTTGGTTGTAGGTCGCTAGATTATTGTCCAACTGTTCGATAAACCAGAGCCCTTGTTGATTAGGAGCTAATGGTAAAACACTATCAGACGGAGCCGGTGAAATAGTGTTCACTTTGACAGCAGCAGCCGTCATCGTTTGAGACAGAAACGAGATGATTTCGGATTTATGCTGTGCCAGTTTGTCGCGCAAAGCAGGTGTAAGGACATCATGAGGCGCATTGCAGCACAAGCTATCGCCCTCTAACCAGAGTCTAATATCCTTTTCACTCAATTCGAGCAGAAATTCCTGTATCGAACTCATAATTTGATTTCCATCCGTTGAGATGATGCAACATCAATAGGGGCTTGTAATTTTTGAGTGATTTGCTGAAATTTTTCAATAGAGTCTGCTAAAGCTGCAAGCGTAGGCGTTTCTAGCAAACGTTGTACAGACAAATTGATTTTCAATTTCTCACGCAGTCGAGAGAGAACCTGAGTCGCTTGTAAAGAGTCGCCTCCTAGGGCAAAAAAGTTATCTTGGGACCCAATTCTCTCAATTTGTAAAATTTCTTGCCAAACACTGGCAACCAACTGTTCCATATCATTTTGAGGCACTACATACGTGGCCTTTGCTTGGGAATGAAGCCCCTTCAATGTGCTCAGCGATAGGCGATCTACCTTGCCATTCGCGGTCAAGGGTAATGCATCTAGGAGAACAAATTGATGCGGCACCATATATTCTGGCAGTTTTTTGTTAAGGAAATTCTGTAGCCTTTCGGGTTTAAACTGCTTCACTGAGGATGGGCCTTGGGCAACCAGGACATCAAAGCCAATATCATCGGCAACTGAATCGGGACGATTTAGGAAGGTACTGTTTTCAAATCCAAGATGACATAAAACGCTCTGCCATTGTTCTTTAGAAGGAACGGGATGCTCTGGCCGTAAACTATTATCTTCAAACCGTTCAAAGCCTTGCTGTAGACCCATATTCAAATCAAACGCAGGATGAAATCTTGTTTTCTCAATAGCTAAAAGCAATCCATTGGGAGCTAACAAAGCACGAATATGCCGCAACGACTCTTCAATTGATCGGGTGTTATGCAAAACTGTTGCAGCAATGATGATGTCAAACGAGTGGGGGGCATAGCCTTGCTGGTAAGGATCTTTTTCAAGATCAAATCGATTGTACTCAATGAAGGAGTAGTCGGCAAAACATTCTTGAGCTCTCTGTAGAAAGAAGTTAGAAATATCGGTGAAGACATAAGTTGTGCGCTCAGGCGAAAATAATGGCAACAGGTGAATTGCTGTTGTTCCGTAGCCAGCGCCAACTTCTAAAACTCGTAATGGTCGATCTGGTTCTAAAGTGTTAAGGTAAGCACTCATAAAAGCTTTAGAAATCGCATTACAATCGGCAAACATTAACTGATATATCGTCTGAGTGTTATCAGATGTGTAAATCTCTGCCGAGTGAATTTTTTCAGTGATAATGTCTGCTAATTCTTCTAAGGGAGTTTTTGGCATGAGGGCAATCCAGTTTTGCATGAATTCGTCACTGCAAGATAAGCTGGATTGAATCTCTGCTGTTAAAGGTTGGAAGACCGTTGCTGGCAGATCTGCAATGCTTTTGAAGTGCTGGCCCTGTTGCTCTAACAATCCTGCTTTAATCAGTGTCTTGAGACCGCGAAGTAACCACTTGCGATAGCGAGGCGCAATTTGACATTGCACTATGATTTCATCCAGTGTGTACGCGTCTCCTATCGATTGGTAAATACCTAGCTTCTTCAATGCCTTACAAACTGAAATCAGATGCAAATGATTTTGATAGTCCCAATAGGCTGAGAAAGTAGATCGATCAAGCGTCCAGAAGGTTTGTTCAGCCTGTTTATATCCTGCTCGGAGAAGATCTTGCCATTGTTGCTGATGCTTTGAAGAGTTTGCCCGCTCTATTTGCAATAAGCCAGATTCTTCGCCAGGTTGAAGCACAATATAAGCCACTAGAGCCTGGTTCTCATGAGTATTTTTTAATGTCGTAACAACGGCATTTTTGATGGATTGATGCTGCATTAAGGTAGCTTCAACTTCCCCAGGTTCAATCCGATATCCGCGTAATTTTATTTGAAAGTCGACTCGCCCTAAAAATTCAATATTTCCATCAGGTAAATAGCGCCCTAAATCACCTGTTTGATAAATTCGCTCACCTGTACGAGGGTGTTGGATAAAGTTAGCCTCTGTTTTTTCCTTATTTCGCCAATACCCTTGGGCTAACTGAACTCCAGCACAGTGCATCTGACCTGGAACCCATACGGGACAGTCTTCTAGTGCATCATTCAAAATGTAGTACTGCGAATTAGCCATTGGCTGACCATAGGGAATACTTTGCCAATTAGGATCAACCTCCTCAATTAAATAGCCAATGTTCCAAATCGTTGTTTCTGTTGGACCACCAATACTTAGTATTTGTATCTGTGGCACGAGAGCACGTACCTGATTGGGGAGCGAAACGGGTAGCCAGTCTCCCCCTAAGATTGCTAGCCGTAAACTGTCAGGTAGACTTCTAGAATGGCTATCTGCATAGCGAACTAGCATCTCCATCATGGCAGGAACTGAATTCCACAACGTCACCCGATGTTGCTGCAATAGGCTGGCCCAATGAGCCGGCTCTTTAACTAAGGCTGCATCAGGTAGAACAATTGCTCCCCCAGTACTCAAAAGTCCGAAGATGTCATAGACTGATAAGTCATGATTAAGTGCCGTAAGAGCTAGGATGCGATCGCAGGCATCAATGTTGAAGCGCTGGTTAGTATTAACAACCACATTGATAACGTTACGATGTGAAATCATCACACCTTTCGGATTGCCTGTAGAACCAGACGTGTAGATCACATAAGCTAAATCATCAGAACCTTGAACAAGTTCGAGATCCTCTGTAGATTCATCTGCCAAGGAAAACTGATCAATATCATCCACATCCAAGCAGTGAATTTCTGAAGGATATTGCAACTGTTTTAACCAAGATTGAGTGAGGACAATCCGCGCCTTACTATTCTCTAATAGGTAAGATAACCGCTCTTGAGGAAGCTCAGGACTAATCGGAACATAAGCTGCACCAGCCAACAAAGTCCCCATCACTGCAACAATTTGTTCCCACCCCTTTTCCATCACAATGGCTACTAGCTGGTTAGGGCGAACGCCTAAGGCACGTAATCGATGGCCAACTTGCTTTGATAATTCATACACCTCTTGATAAGTGAGGTTGCGGCGGGAAGAAATAACCGCAACCTCTTTGTCCCTTAGTTTTACTTGTTCTATAAATAGCTGATGCAGAGTGATTTCAGGAATGGGGATTAATTTAGCATTGGCCTTAGAGCGTTGGTTAAGTTGATTTGGTAAGGCAAATTGACGACTTGTCTCAGTCCAAGCTGACTCAGATGATGCCAACTTTTGCAGGAATCGACAATATGCTGAAAACATATCATCAACCAACCCTTGTGGAAATAGCTCTTCAACAACATCCCAGTTGAACGTTAGAGTATTATTCTCTTCCCAAACTTGAACATCTATCCAAGCTTGTGACGCTTGGCTGATGCCATACACTAACTTGCCGAAGTGACTAAACGTACGAGTGTCCTGTCCCAGTGAACTGAAACCTAACGTGCTTGTAAAGATAATTGGCATAGCACTGGGCGCAGTGCCTCGCTTGCGGGATAATTCTCGTACTACACGGACACCACTGAAATAGCGATGTTCCAAGTCTCTCCATAATTGCTGCTGAAGCTGCACTGCTTGGTCCGCAAAAGATTTGGGCACTGAGTGATCGGCTTCTAACAAGGTAACAGACGTAAAATCCCCCAAAATATGGCTAACTTGGGGGTGCATCGGCAAACGGTTGAAAAGGGCAAGATTTATAGTGAACCGAGGAATTTTACTCCAAACTGCCAAGATTTCAGAAAAGGCTGATAACAATAATCCAGAGGGTGTTAAACCAGCTTGAGCTGCTTTCTGCTTCAATGCTTGCCAAACAGACTGTTCTAACCCACCTTCGTATCGTCTACATCGATGATGCTGAAGATCGCTAGGACGTTTTGCTAAAGGTAAATCTGGCGCTGGCGGTAGGGTATCCAAGCGATTCAACCAATAGTCTTGTGATTGTCGATACTGTTGCGTCTCCTGTAAAGATTGCTCAGCTAAGACATAGTCCCGAAATGAAATTTCAAGGGGGACTAATTCAGCGTTAGATGCTTGATAAAGCTGAAACCATTCATCAAACAGTCGAAATAGGCTCCAAGCATCAAATATTTGCAAATCATAACTAATATGCAGCCGAATTTTGCCTTTGTCTAAGCGCGTCGCCCGAAACTCAAACAGCGGATATTGGTCAGCAGGTAATACTTGATGAGACATTCGATGACGAATGTCGTTGATTCTAGCCTTTACTACAGGATCTGGCTGCGATCGTAAGTCTAATATTTCAATTTGATAAGGAGGAACTTTTTTCAGAACTTGCTGTTGCCCATCGGGCAAAACAATTGCCCGTAACATATCATGGCGATCAATTAACTGTTGCAATGCCAAATTCAATTTTTCTAAATCTAAATCATATGACTCAATCTCGTAATAGCCATGATTGGCAACCTCACCCAGTTCCAACGCACCACTGCGCCCTACCCAAAAGGCGTGCTGCATATCTGTCAAAGGAAAAGGCTTATAGCGATCTTCTGGCCGAGGTGCTACGTTAGGTAGCTGATTGACGTTAACATTCAAAACCTCACTATATTGATGTAATAGCGAAAGTAACTCTGCTTTATGCTGCGTAATAGAACAACTTATATCTGGAGTAATAGCTCCCTTAGGTGCGTCAACTTCTAACGCATCGCCGTAAAGAGATAATTTTACTCCATGACTGGAAAAATAATTTAACAACGAATACAGATCCATAATTACACCAAAGTAAATTGATGATCTACTTATCTCATTGCGAGCCAAACAGATTACAACTCTTGTTCCTGCAAGCTTTAAAAAGGAATACTTAATGTGTTTATTTTACTAGGCTATTTCGTTTCGAACATCAGAAAACTAGAACTAATCTTTCGAGGCCTGTTCCAACGATTCTAATCTACCTCGAACAATATCAATTTTTCCGATGCTACCTGGTCATAGCAAGAAGATAAATCCGAGCCTAGCTCTATAACTAAAGCATCAGGATGGGTCGTAATATGGTTCACTACAACATCATCAATCAGCTTTGTTCCAATAGCAATTCCCGCTTGATAACTCCAACTATACCAATCCTCCGAGTCAGCAGCCCAATTTAATTTCTGCCTCCATTCCATAGCTCTAGGATTACAAAACAGCCTATTCTCTCGCTGATGTTCATCAGCTCCTCCCCTAAACGTAAAAATTGTGGGGTGCGAGGAGCCCCGGTTAGTTGTGTCATCAGCATAGGAAGGATGTCTCCGTACCCTTAACCTATCGTTTGCAATGGTATTAGGATTAAGTAATACAGAGCCCTAAATATTTCTGACGTTCTACACAGTCAATAGAAGAATGGAGTTCTAATTTCTGGATTTACCTATCCTTGTATTCAATAGAAGACATGCCTACATCAATATAAAGTTCTCAATTGCATAGAGCTACCTCAATGACAGCTCAAAAATTGCTACCACAGAGATTAGGACGTTGCTTGCAACAACAGATGGAACGTTAGGTTGTGGAAGGCCATCCGCCTAAATTTTATAATTCTCACTTGTTTCCTAACATCCATACAATACTTTTCTGAAGGCAATGGATAGATATTCCATACCTTCGCTCCCGTAAAAATTACATGGAGAAACCCAGACAGTTGATTCACCTATTGAGTAGGCTCAATTTCTTTACTCTAGCCGTATACTCCACAGCTAGCAAAGTCATTCTAACTATTAGAAGACTATCTTTCGTCTGAGTCTTTCTTCTCAAGATACCCCCCTTTTCCAACAGGATTATCTACAGAGTGCAATAGTAACGATTCTCAGATGGTATTCATCTATGTATAAGCAGTCAAGAATTTAAATTGTGAGCCATGCATCTTGCTATCAGGTTAATCTAAAAATTCGCTAAGCCTAGGGTTTGAAAAAGCATTTATGCTTCAAAACCCAGCTACTTAGGCCGCAAATGTTTGTTCATTAACTAACCTTATCCTCTCTTATCTGACCCAAGTTAATACTACAGGACTAAAGCAGTAATCAGTTCATCACAATAAATATTTCCATATTTCCTATCCCAAACGGATCATCATCTATCCTCAGTAGAGCATAAATGAACACTGTTATGGTTCAGTAGATAAGAAAACAGCCTGGATGAGGGGACAGTATCGTTTAACGGCATGGGCTATAAACTCCAGCAGGGTCGCGAGCGGAAACATTCGCCTGTTATAGGTGCAAATCACGCGTATCTCACAAGGGACGGTCCCGTACCGAGAGCCGGTCAAGAGATACTCAGTGACATAGCTACACCGCTCTTTGAGCAGTTGCCTGGTCCCCCTGCTTACCGCGTACAATGACCGGCATCAGAAAAGGGGTATCGATAGCAATGACATGTTTGTGTTTCTTGAGTCGTCCTTGGGACCAGTCGAGACACCTTGGAATTTGCCTGTGACTCCATCTATCATTGGTGGACTCAGCATGGCATCAACGACTATCCCACGGCTACCTCAATTAGCCCCTTGTGTGATGCAGGCGATAGCAATAGTGCTAGCCACTAGATCTTCCAAGAAGATTTACAGCTGTTGGCCCATGACTTGGGCCTCGAGATTCGGATTGCTCATTGGAACTATGTTGCTCAAGCACAACAGGTCTAAAATTGGAGTTTATCAAATCCTTTTTCTTGAGCGGTTACTATACCGTTCAAGAACAGTTAGTGTGGACCCTTAGGTGTTCCAGGTTACTAAGACGTTAGCACAATGATCCTTTCTGAACCTCCCCAAGGCTTTCTCGATAAAACAACAACCTTGTTCCGTTCTCAACGCTTAATAGATAGACTTGGCCTGCGTCCACTATTTGGCTCAAGAGAGCTATCTTCAATTCATTTCAGATGTGCATTAGAGTATACACAATACCTATAGGAGGGTATATTGAATTACGACATTACATCGTTCAACCTCATTACAACCCCCTTTACTAGTTAAAGTTGCTGGATATATTGAAACATTCCCACTGGTCGCTGACTCACTACCTGGAGTTTGGCGGTGTTACCGATGCCCGTTAGATTCACCCCTTAATTCAGCAACACCTCTTTTCTCAGGCTCCCTAAAAGATCGATGCTCTATAAACAGTCGGGGGCACACCAAATTTCTCTTTAAATGCAGCACTAAAAGACGTTTCACTAGCATAGCCGACAGCTCGTGCAATTTCAACAATACTGAGCGCCCTGGTGGCAAGTAAGTCTTTAGCATGATGCATTCTATGCTCTCTAAGATAGCCAAAAGCAGTTTTACCTAAAACTTGACGAAAACCAATCTTGAGCTTGTAATCATTTAGACCAACTAGTTTAGCTAAGCTTGCTAATGAAGGTGGATGAGCTAAATCATTTAACAGAATCTCTTTGGCCCAATGAATTCGATCGATATCAGTAGGTTTGAGGGCAGGAGTTCGAGATTTTGTCTTTGCACTAGATGAAAGATGATCTAGAAAGCAGGCGAATACTTCAAGTGCTTTGCTTTCTAGATAAAGACGTTTTGTGAGGCCATGGTATGGGCACTTTAAGACTTGCTGCATGGCCATTTTCATTGTGTGCGTCATCCAATCAGTTTGTAAATAAGGGGACCTATCTTTCCCTTTCATAAGCCGCTGAAATTGGGTAGGGAGCGACTCAGCACGGCCATTCAATAAAGTATCGAGCACTTCAGTATCCATGGAGATATTGATAAATGAAAATGGTTTTCCAGCACAATACTCAATTGTCCCAAGTGTATCGGATGTAACACCCCAGCCAATTTGCCCTGATTTGAAGCTCAATTCCTCTTTGACCCCTTTGATCGTTCCCCTGGAACTGCCTGAAACGCAGAAGCCGAGAGTCAAAGATGCCGGGTGGCTAAATTCAGTCTCTAAGATAAGACGCTTTGGAAATAAAGTATTTTGTACCGATAGCTCAAATCCTGGACGTAACTTATAACTCTTTACCAAACCATTGCAAATACGCGACGGAAATATCAACGTATGCTCATATTCTTCTGAACTGATCGCTAAATCTTCTTGATGACTCAATTCGGCAAATAGTTCGTCTATATTTCGAACAGAGAAATTTACTTTCATGACGTCTGTGTGCAAAGTTTGATGTTGTCAATGAGTAAGTTCAATAAGAGATTTCAGTCTAAGGTCATACTTATTGATATGTTCCTAACATATGTATGAACTTACTCTCTTTTACACTTACTTATTCGGAGGAAGCCTGAAGAATGCTGAGCATTTCTCTAAAATCACTTTGTTAGCCAGCAAGATTAGCGTAAGAAACTATTTTAACGAGCAGAGAGGGAAGCTATGAAATTATGCCCGTTTCCGAAGAATCAATTGAGTCATTAAAATGTGAACCATCATTTTTGTGAACCATCACTTTTGTGAACCATCACTTTTGTGAACCATCACTTTTGTGAACCATCACTTTGGATGACTCGGTTAAATTCTTATACTCAGCTCTTGCACGTATGTTGGTGATGAGGCAATAACCCACGTCGGGTTCAAAATCCAACGCTAATTAAGGGCTGTCTGCTAAGGTGAAAACTTGGCCGTAGGGCTCTGGATATAGAGCTTTTACCGATCTCTCAACCCCTTTAGTGGGTTTTGATTCGATTAGCCGTGCAACTTTGAGTCCATGGTGAGCTAACGCCGCCTCGCCAGTTGCAAGATCTGAGCCTTTTACGAATAGCAGGGCTGTTCGCTCAACCGGCAAGAAACACAATTGTCGTGATTCTGTCGACAATCAGTCTATTTTAGGGTTGATTAGTTTGTGTTTCTTAGGAGTTATAGCTTCTAATCAATGGTCGGTAACATTTCCATCCTCAAAGGCCCGTTCGATGACCCAGCATCCTTTGGCAGAATGGGACTTTTGATTCCTTATGGCATAAAGCGACCTGAACAATCCATCAAATAAATCCATAGCTCATTGGATAAAGTTTACCCCTCCGATGAACTCCATTGCCCCAAAAGAGATACTCACTTGCAGTGACTTTACTTGTGTAAGAGCTTTTTCAAGAACCTACTGTCTCAAACATATTCAGGAACGTTGGTAGTCGTAATTGCAGCACAAAACGTTAAACCGAACGTATCAATTGTGGTACACGTCTTCAACCTTCTGTTGTATCGCTAAAATCATCATCCAAAAGCCATGAATCGTTGTGTTAGGACAACACCCCGACTGTAGCCTTTCAGGTTGACTTAGCTTTCTATGTTTATCCTAGATTCTATCTCCATACTTTCTTTGCTTGCCAATAGTAATAAAGCATTATTGAGAATTTATGTCAATAGATGCCATGCCCCCTTTATATTACATATCGCTTGAGATAGCTTTCAATTGCTAAATCGGCACTGTAATGCGGCGGAATCATATATAACCGATGCGCTGTCAAATGGCGATAGGATTGATAACTTGCTAAATCTAAGCTCATTGCCAGAATTATTTGGAGTCTGATAACGCTAATCAAATAGCAAAGGAATGTAAAGCAATGAGATTTACGTCATAAAGTATGATATAGAGTATATTATTAAGTAGATCCACTGAAAGGTTCTTTAGCTACTGGTAATCTTTCTTGATTGGTCTATCTGAAAAAAGTCACTCATTCATCTGTCATAAGTAGTCTAGGTAACCTTTAAAGAGTCAATTCTGAAGGTTAAGTGATTTGAAAAAGCTTTTGCAACACTTATGTTGTTTAGAGGAATGAAATACTTTAAAATTCAGGCTACATGGAAATGGACCGTTACTTAACTTTTCCTGGTCGGCTTGAATATTTCATCTGTTTTCTAGGTTTATCTAAACTAGCTGTTCGTTTTTCAATCTCTCTGAATTGTATGTTTGAAGTTTAGAGTTGATCGTTGAATGGGGAAAGTTGTTTATTTTAGCATCCCTGTCGATTGAAGCAGTAGATGTTCAATCTATAATGTTACGTTTCGATATTATCGTTTTTCCTGCTGATGAGACGCCTTGGTTTCCTGGTTAAGGTTTTTGGGGTCAAGCTTTTCCTTATTTGACTTGAGAATCTGGAGGGCTCCTTGTTGTCATGGGTAGAAGTGACAATAACGAAAGCTGGATAACATATATCTAGAAGATACGTACTGGAGTTTAACCCTCCTAAAGCACTAGATTGAGAGAACCATACTCCACTTTTTTCAGAATTGAGATGGAAGCATCAAACAGTTAAACAACTTGTTCACCTCTTAGAAAAGATTTAATTGACTTATCGAAGTATTTAATTTATGAATGCATTACAACCAATGAATGTGCTCATGGATATTTTATATGAGCTAGGTATTCCAACAGATGAGCTTAATCCAGATTCTTTCCTTTATAAGGATTTACAGTTGGACTCGACAGAAATAGTCGAAGTCGCTGTTGTACTGAAGCAGAAATTTGGTGTCAGGATTAAGCTAGAAGGCCGTCGAGATAAGACTTTAAGTGAGGTTTGCGATTTAATCAATTCATCCATATCTAAAGATTCTGAAAATGCTAGTTAAGCAGACTCATCTTGTTTTTGGAGAGATTGTGAATCATGTGGATGGGATTAGCTTGTTGAGGATTGTTTACATGGAAAATTAGTTTTCAAGCCTAGATTTTGACAGACGGGTACAGAGTGATTCTAGATTAGTGATAGCTAAGATTGATTGTCTTAGTTCATATCCATCGTCATTTAAAAAGTTCTCAATCCATGAGTAAAGGCTATTATGGTCAGTATTGATGAAGAGTTGTTTGATGTTTCCAGGCTTTCTGCATATTTAAATAGTTGACTTGCTCTGTAGAGTCAACTACCATTCTGTTATGAGAGAATCTTTTCTTATAATAGAATATAGAGGAACGCACTTTGTTACAGTCAATGGCTTAGTTTAGGTTATTGTGTTGTTAAGTGATATAGCTGCTGAATGTTTTTTGAAAAAGATTAGCTTTCAATTATTTTTGGACGATTCTCAAGATTTTTGGAGAGTACATGATTCTTGTAGTAAGTTTTTGTAGTAGATCAAGATTTGAGATTAGGAGGTGCTATCATCGCTTACTTTCTTCACTGCCTGCTAGATCAAGATAGGCAAGAGCTAATGAGTTCGTTGCGACCTCAACATCGTGTTTACATGAGAAATCACTTGGAGCAGATTGCTTTTGGTGGACTTGCTTATGATGAAGACTCTGATACCACTGTGATCTGTATTTGCTTAAACGTCGAGTCAGACTCTGAAGCAAGCGACTTTGTTAAAGATGATCCGTATTGGGAGGTTTACAAGCAGGTTAAGATTGAGAAGTTCAAGCAAATGATCCCAGGAGTGATTACTTAAAGACGATCATACGGTGTAAAGTCGGTCTTCAAAGCACTTCTTTTCGGTGTTGCTGTTTTTGGTAAGTCTTTAAAATATGAGTTGCTGTTTGTGCTTTGATAATTTGTTTTCGCTTAAGGAATTTCAACTAAGCGTAAGACATTTTTTCCTTCTAGAGATTCTGCCTAAGATTTTATTAGGATAAATCTTAGGCAATTGGATATGTAATCTGTTTTGAAAAGCCATCTGACTTAGGATTCTATAAAGCTATCGCTTTATTTGGATTGGTTCGGGATTTTAGAGGCTTTAAGGCAGTTTTGATTTAATCTAAGATAGCGTGTGACAAGTTCTTGGCGTAACTAGATTAATTCCCTAATCAATGAAAATCGCAAAACAGATCTACTGTACCAAAAGATATGTGAAGTTTCAGTAAATCTATTTTGTGATTAATTCTGTAGATCTGCTCAGTTCGAGTTGAAAGAATTTCCAAGAAGCAAGGAGCCGAGATAGTTATGGATGTTAGACGTCATAAATACATTATTGTAGGTGCCGGTCCGAGTGGCTTGCAGCTTGGCTATTTTATGGAAAAAAATCAGAAAGATTATGTTATTTTAGAGCGTAATCAAACTGCAGGGTCCTTTTTTTCTAAATATCCGCTACATCGCAAGCTTATCTCCATCAATAAGAAGAATAATTATTTCCCTGAGGATGATTTTAATTTGCGTCACGATTGGAATTCATTATTGTCTGATGATCCAGAGATGCGCTTTACTGAGTACTCAGATGATTTATTCCCAAGTGCTGATCGACTTTACGAGTATCTTCAGGATTTTGCTAAACACTTTGATTTAAATATTACTTACGGCACTACGGTTTCTAAAATCAAGCGCTATGACAATGGGCACTTTCATCTCGCAACAGAGGATGGGGTCCATTATGAGTGTGAAGCTCTTTTTCTTGGATTAGGCCCAGTGAAAGCGCTGTTGCCAGATGATATTGAAGGCATTGAGCTGGCTACAGTTTATGATGATCAGATCCTCGATCCAGAAACTTATCGGAACAAGAGAGTCTGTATTATTGGACAAGGTAATTCAGCGTTTGAAACAGCGGAGTTTTTATCAGGGATTGCTAGCTTCGTTCACGTCTTTGCTAAAGAACCTATCAAGTTCGCATGGAATACTCATTTTGTCGGAGATGTGAGGGCTGTTAACAATAACATCTTTGATATGTATCAGTTAAAGTCGCTACATGCTGTACTAAATCCTCGATTAAAGCGAATTACTCGTCTGGAAAATGGTTGTTTGCAAACTAATCATAGCTATGATTATCCAAATTCAGACATTCCTGGCTCTCTTGAGTTGACTCGTGAGTATGACCACATAATCTGTTGTTCTGGTTGGCGCTGGTTTGATGAAGAACTCTTTGATGAATCGGCCATGCCATTATCTTGGAAACGAGGTAAGTTTCCAAAGATGACTCCCATCTGGGAATCGGAAAATGTTCCTAACATGTTCTTTATCGGTGCGGCCATGCAGAGCATTGATAGAAAAGCTTCATCTGCTTTCATACATGGCTTCCGGTATGCTATACGAACACTGTTCAAGCTTATAGAGGAGCGCTATGAAAATATTCCTCTGCCCAGCAAGACGATAAAACCATTAGATTGGGATAAACTTTTGGACTGGATGTACGAACGATTTAGCATCGCGTCTGCTATCTTTCAGCTTTTTGGTGTTCTTTCGGATGTTGTTGTCCTAGCCGATGATATGACGGAAGCGACGATTTTTGAGGAACTTCCCTTCAATCATGTAAGAGAACGCCATTTTGACGGAAAACATGTCCTGGTTTTTACGCTTGAGTTTGGTTTCGATAACTTTAAAGACCCAGCTATTACCTTTATGGGCCCCTCTGATCCGGTAGACACTTCCTGTGCGGCATTTTTGCATCCCGTCATTCGACACATTTACAACGGAGAGGAAACCGAGTTTCATTTTGGCGATTCATTGCTGGCCCGGTGGGATCGTCCCCATGGTGACGGAGGTGCCGTTATGTCGTATCACTACTTGTTCCAAAAATGGCTCGAAAATCAGTTAGGAATTGACCTTAACCTGCCAGAGCCTGTAGAAGGAGGCCCTTATCGTAGATGGTCTCAAGAAGAGATTGAAAACTGGAAGTTAAACAATCCACCGACTGATTCTATTGCAAAGTGTGTTCGCCCTGTGTAACGACAAAACCTTTGTGTTGGTGAGCCTAAAGTTGACTTCAGCTTAATCAGCTAGCTAATGATTGCAGGAACCATAGGACAATTGCCATGAAAAGCGTCAACGAAGAGTTACCTGATGTTTTTAATCTTGCTGCATACCTCATTGAGGGTAATCTAAACATAGAGTATAGTGATAGGATCGCTTTTTATACTCGACTTGGAACGTATACTTATACCCAAGTAAATAGTTTGGTCAAGCGTAGTGCTCAATTACTTTCTGATCTAGGTGTAGAGCAGGAAAATCGAGTGAGTATTCTCCTTGAAAATGAACCTGAGTGGATATTTTTCTTTTTAGGTGCAATTTGGTTGGGCGCTGTGCCTGTCCCTATTAACCCCACCTGTTCCGTAGAAGATATTGGTTATATCCTTCAGGATTCTCGGAGTAAGGTTTTGCTAACAGCTCAGGTATGGCAAGAAGAAATAGTATCTCTCCCATTAGACTATTTGTGTCATACCCTGCTTGTGGATGGTGAAAATCCCTTCTTGTCATCGCTTGAACATAGAAGTGAATTGATGACTCATGCTCAAACATCTCCCAATGAGCCTGCTTTTTGGCTGTACACATCGGGTAGTACAGGGCGGCCTAAAGGCGTCATTCATGCACATCAAAGCTTTCTTTTCTGTGCCCAAAATTATGGTCAAAGTACTATTGGTTTAAGTCAGGATGATATTACCTATTCGGTTGCCAGTATGGCATTTGCCTATGGGCTAGGCAATAGCCTATACCTACCCATGACGATGGGGGCTGCTTCAGTACTTTCTGCTACTAAAAGTGCTTTTGATATAGTTGATGATGTTAAACGCTATCGACCTACAGTTTTCTTTGGAATACCCAGTGTATATGCCGATCTTTTAGAGGTGGAGGACATTTCTAATTTTGATTCTTCATGTCTACGTTTGTGTGTATCGGCTGCTGAAAAACTCCCTAACAGTATTTGGCAGAAGTGGTTTGATACTCATCATCTAGAAATTTGTGAGGGAATTGGCACAACTGAATTTCTTTATATATTTCTCTCTAATCAATTAGGAAAGTCAAGACTAGGTAGCTCTGGATACCCTGTGGCTGGTTACGAAGTTCAAGTTGTCGATGAAAAAGGGCTTTCTTGCTCTATTGGTGAGATTGGTGAGCTGCAAGTTAGCGGTCCTAGCCTGATGTTAGGTTACTGGAATCGCCTGAAGGAGACTCGTAAGGCAATTCATGGTTCTACGATGAAAACTGGAGATAGGTATAGACGAGATCGTGATGGTTTCTTTTGGTTCGTAGGACGGAAGGATGAACTGTTTAAAGTTAAAGGGCAGTGGATTTCACCTTTGGAGATAGAAGAGGTCTTGCATCAGCACCCACACATCCATGAAGTTGCCGTGGTGTCCTCCTCTACCCATGGTGAGCAGTTAACTGAAATTGTCGCCTATATTAGTCTCAAGCCAGAGCAAATCTCTTCCCCAAAATTAGAAAGAATGATTTATCAGTTCGCCAAGCAGCGACTACCCCATTTTAAGACACCTAAACGTATGTTCTTTTTGGATAGCCTACCTCGCACATCCACAGGAAAAATTCATCGACAGATGTTGAAAAATATGCTTTCTGAACCTCCATTAGCTATTGCCAATTAAGCAATACCAGGAATTCTAATTTAGTCTGTTGAAAAGTATGTAACCCCAAAAGGAGAAAATAAATGGTACTGGATTTTAAACCTTCGACCAAGTACTATGAAACATTTATTCCTGGCAAAAGAGAACCCGTGATTATTTTGCATAATCTTCTCCAAACCGGAATATTTTCTAAGTATATGATGTACGAGTCAAAGGACGAGACTTGTATAGCTGGGGGTGAGTTAGCAAAAGTTTTAGTCACTCAGGAACAGATTTCTTTAGAGGGATTAGGTGCATCTAAATCTGAACCTGTTAGTGATCCCCTTAAACAAGTCGAGAATCTTTTGAATTCCTTACGCTTTGAAGATTGGACAGCTTATGGCTATGTTGCCTTTGATATAGCCCGATTTTATTCTTCTTATTCTAAGGCAATTGACCAACCGCTTTGCCATTTTTTTATTCCTGAAACTGAGTTACGCTTTACCAAAGAGGGGGTCAGGATTAAAACAACTAAACCTCTAGAAACAATTAGAGACCAACTCTTTTTTGATGGTCAGATGCCCAGCTTTGAATCAGCATCTTTGATATGTGATGATAGCGATCAAGAGGCCTATCAAAGCTCTGTCAATCAAATGGTTAATCTTATTAAAGAAGGACACTTGCATAAAGCTATTATTGCTCGATCACGTGAGATTTCTGGTACCTTAGATGTCTTAGGAACCTACGAGGTTGGCTCAAAAGTAAATAATGCAGCTCGTTCCTATTGTTTGGATTTTAAGGACATAAAAGCTGTTGGTTTTAGCCCTGAAACCCTTGTAGAGGTGAGTCAAGATGGGTTTGTAACGACTAATCCTTTAGCAGGGACTCGACCTCGTAGCAGTACTTTAGAGGAAGATATCAAGCTGAGCAAGGAACTTTTTACAGATGCCAAAGAGGTTAAAGAGCATGCCTTATCTGTGTGGCTAGCACAGGATGAAATTACATCCGTTTGTTTGCCAGGTACAGTGCAGGTGTTCAACTTTATGGAGGTTAAAAGGTACCGATGTGTACAACATTTGTCATCAAAAGTTGGTGGCCAGCTGCAGCCTGATAAAACCTTTTGGGATGCCTTAAAAGTGTTATTTCCAGGAATTACAGTTTCCGGTATCAACAAAGATAAAGCTCTGGAATGGATAAATCATTTGGAATCCGAGCCCAGAGGTCTTTATGCTGGAGGTATTGGGTGGTTTGATAGTCGTGGCAAAGCAGATCTAGCGATCGCAATTCGTTCAGCCTATCAATATGGTGAACGTACTTATCTGAATGCGGGAGCAGGAATTGTAGCTGAATCAATTCCTCAAAATGAGTACACTGAGTCTGTTAATAAGATGAATACAATGTTAACCAATTTAGTTTTGAAATCTTGAGAAGAAGCTTGAGTGACTGCTCTAATCGTTCAAGCTCAAGCCTATCTGATATTCATACGACTCTATCTCTCATGCCTTGAGATATTAAACGCCAACTATCTTAAAGCTAGTCTGGTCATGACGTTAACTATCCTGATGTAGTTGGTCACGGAATTTATTTGGTAGAAATCAGCCGCTTTCAACAACTAAGAAATGAGCTGAGAGAATCTTTAGATCATCATTGTTTCACGCACAGAGCGCACTGCAACTCATTCTCTGGAGAACGCCACCTTCACTTTTTGGTAGACTGTTTAGCTGGAAAATTGTTGTTGTAAAAGTACTTGGTCAAGACAATGTTCCTGAAAATCCTTAGCAGAGCATGGATATTCAAAAGCGGCCTAACGATCAGCTATTAGTAGTCCTTAACGGAGAGATGTAAAATGTTGCTGATCGGCGAAGAATTAGAGCATAGAGTCACACGCCATCCTATGCGTTAACTAATGCGATTGTCCTTGGCTCAAACCAAGGGGTTAGGGTAAAAAACATTATTCCAATCCACTTTGGGGAAATGTTGGACGATGAGTGATTAGTGATGGCGAGTCTACATTACCTCATATACTCACTGAGTTCTGAAATAGCAGTTATGAAGATTCAATCAGTTGGTGTTATTGGTGCTGGCACAATGGGCATTGGTCTTGCCCAAAATTTAGCCCAGACAGGTCATCAGGTTACGTTGTTAGATGTTGCTGATCGGATTTTGGAAAGAGCTGAAGCCGAAATACGAAAAAATCTACGCATGCAAAATTTTTTCTCAGCCTCTAAATCTAACATTTCTCTTGAGCTGAGTACTATAGAAATTCTTGATAAAATTATTTTTTCCACAGATTATCAACAACTTAAAGATGTTGAATTTATCGTTGAAAATGCCACAGAAAAATGGAATTTAAAGCAAACTATTTATGAAAAAATAGATGAAGTTTGTCCTGCTGAGACTATCTTTGCAGCTAATACATCAGCCATTTCCATTACACGATTCGGTTCAGTAACTCAGCGGCCAGATCGAGTAGTTGGTATGCATTTTATGAATCCTGTTCCAATTAAACCCATGGTGGAAGTGATTCGCGGTTACCATACCGCTGACGCGACGATTCAAAGTGCTCAAACATTGTTAAGACAAATGGGTAAGGACTCGATTGTTGTCAATGATTCCCCAGGGTTTGTAACTAATCGAGTCATGATGTTGACCATCAATGAGGCAATTTTTATCCTACAAGATCAGGTTGCTACTGTTGCAGAAATCGATCGGTTATTTAAAGGATGCTTTGGCCATAAAATGGGGCCTTTAGAGACGGCAGATCTCATTGGTTTGGATACTATTCTTTATTCGATTGAGGTTTTGTATGAAAGTTTTAATGACGACAAGTATCGCCCTTGTCCCCTACTCAAGAAGATGGTAGATGCGGGGCTATATGGCTGTAAGAATGGTAAAGGTTTTTACACCTACATTCAAGGGCAAAAGGTATCTGATTAAGCTTTTATCCTTGAATATTCACGAAGTTTTGAGGTCATTTTTACTGAATAAGGTTAACAAAAATGAAAGAAATAAAAGAAAAAATCTACTCGTTTCTATCAGGTCACTTTAGCGATTATCAATTGAAAGAAGATGAAGATATTTTCGCAACCGGTTTTATTAATTCTATGTTTGCCATGCAGCTGGTTCTCTTCATTGAGAAAGAATTTCAGTTGACTATCAGGGATGAGGAACTTGATTTTGAAAATTTTAGGACGGTTAATGCGATGACTCGATTGATCGAGAACAAAGTCTCTGTCACCACTAGTCACTAATGTTTTGATGTATTCTCTGCCCCTTTGGTATCAGCGTCAGTGTATTAACTTGTGCTGTCGAGTACTACAAAGTTTATGCATATCATAATTGCCAGTTATTTCTCATAATGAGTATAAGTTTTGCTTGGGATTCAGATCAACTTGACTTCCGTAAGTCAGTCATTAGCTTTGCTCAAAAGGAATTAAATCAAAGGTTAATTGAGAGAGATCGGAATAGTGAATTTAATCAAGAAGGTTGGATAAAATGTGCCGACTTTGGCATCTTAGGTTGGCCAATTGCTAAGGAGTATGACGGACAGGATCTAGATTTTTTGACGATTATATTGGGCTTAGAAGGGTTAGGTTATGGTTGCAAAGATAATGGCTTAGTATTTGCCATCAACAATCATCTTTGGAGTTGTGCCGTCTCAATCGCCAATTTTGGCACTGAGGTTCAAAAGCAACAGTATCTACCATCTCTTTGTCGAGGAAAATCTCTTGGAGGACATGCTTTAACAGAGTTAACGTCCGGTTCAGCAGCCTTTGAGATGAAAACTGAAGCTATCCGTCATGGAGATTACTACATCTTAAACGGCACCAAAACGTTTATTAGCAATGCTCCTATTGCTGATGTCTATGTTACATTTGTTCGTACTGACTCAGAGGTAGATATTCAGAAAGGAATTTCTGCTTTTATCATCCACAAAGATTTACCTGGTTTGACGATCGAGAAAGAGTGGGAAAAGTCAGGGCTTCGTACGGCACCGATGGGTGAATTAGTTTTTCAAGATTGTAAGGTACCGGTTGACCATCGCTTAGGTCAGGAGGGGCAAGGCTATAATATTTTCCAGTCAACAATTATTTGGGAACGAGGATTTTTATTTGCTAGCCAGGTGGGCGTGATGGAAAGAATCTTGGAACAATGTGTCAACTATGCTAGAAAACGGCATCAGTTTGGCCAGTCCATTGGTTCTTTTCAAGGAATTTCCCACAAAATTGCTGATATGAAGATGAGATTAGAGCTAGCAAAGCTAATGCTATATAAAATAGGATGGCTGAAGAAAGAAGGTAAACGAGCTTTCTTGGAAGCTTCGATTTCTAAAGTTTTTATCAGTGAAAGTTTGCTTCAAATTTGTCAGGATGCCATCCAAATTCATGGTGCTAGAGGGTATATGACTGACTATGAATTAGAGAGGGAACTCCGAGATTCTATTGCTGGTACTATTTATGCTGGTACGTCTGAAATCCATCGCAATATGATCGCTACACTCATAGGTATTTAATCTTTTATGAGTATCAATTCAAGGTGGGGAGTAATTCTGGGAAAAGGAGATAGTATATAGAATGCAGCAGGGCTAATACTTCTAGCTCTTGCATTCTATATTTCCACCTACCAAAATTTCCCAGATTAAATTGATCTCCACCTTTTATTTAATCAAGATTTTCTATCATTTAGGCTTAAGGAAAGAAGTATGAGTATGAACAGTCCATCTGTTTTGGTCTCACTTTATCAAGAAAATGATTATCAGGGTCTTAAGTCTGATAATCAATGGCTGGATTTATGGCAACATCGTATTGAAGCTTTACCGTTAGCGCCAGAACTACCTTTATCACGAAACCTCGATAAGCTTAATCCCAAGCTGATCCAGTATAGTCACCAAGTTGATTCTGCAACCTGGCTTCGGCTGCGAGAACAGACTGTGCAGTCTGGGTTAATGCCTAGTGAGATTGTGTTAGCAAGCTACGTTGAAGTTCTAACAGCCTGGAGTAAAAACTCTCACTTCACCATTAATGTGGTTGAACAGTTAGCTCCAGATATCGGTGCAAAAGCCGAATTCGGGTTAGCAGCTAATCAATTCAAGCCAGGTAATAATTCATTCACCTTACTAGAGATCAATCACTCTGCTTCTGACTCTTTTGGGAATAAAGCTAGGCATATCGCAACACGCTTGAGAGATAATCCAAAACATCGATCAGAAGTTCAGTTTCAACAACTAACCTCATTGTCTGAAAACTCCTTAGAAAAGCTAAAGTCTATATTGGCTACATCCTTTTTTATTGAGCCTACAGAAATTAAAAAAGATGTGGCCACAAAGAATGATATAGCCATCCCAGCTGTGACAGTTCCTGCTCATTTAGAATGTCGATATCGGGAAGAAAACAACACGCTAACTATTAGTTTAAATGTTGATGAAGGTCTCTTTCCACCTGGCATGGCTAAAGATATGCTAGTGTCTCTCTGCCATTTATTACAACGCCTGGCTTATGAGGAAGACATTTGGCATGCAAATACATTGCAGATGATTCCTTGCACTCAACTTGAGCAGAGGGATACAGTTAATGAGACATCCACCTCGTTATCTGAGGAGACACTTTATAGCTTATTTGTTACACGGGTTCAGCAGCAGGGCGAATCAATTGCCATTGTTACCCCAAAACAATCATTCACTTATGAAATTTTATATCAACGCATTAGCCAATTAGGTCATTATTTAAGACAGTTAGATGTCCGACCTAATCATCTAATAGCAATTGTTATGGAGAAAGGATGGGAACAGATTGTTGCGGTGCTTGGTATCTTAGCTGCTGGCGCTGCCTATGTTCCAGTTGATCCTGAGTTACCGCCAGAAAGATTCCAATATCTTTTAGAGAATAGCGGTGTAGACATTGCTATAACTCAGTCATGGCTAGACGAGAAGCTATCCTGGCCATCGTCGATCCGTCGATTAGCCCTTGATCAAGAACATTTTCACCAGGGTAATTATTCTCAATTATCGCTAATCCAAAGTCCTGATGATCTGGCTTATGTCATTTATACATCTGGATCCACAGGTTTACCTAAGGGGGTAATGGTTACCCATCGTAATGTGGTCAATGTGGTTATCCATACTAATCAGCTTTTTCAGGTGAATTCCAGAGATCGGGTTTTAGCACTCACTGCCCTCAACCATGATCTATCTGTTTATGATATCTTTGGTCCTTTAGTAGCTGGAGGAACCATTGTGATGCCAGATGCTGCTGCTGTTAAATTTTCTCGTCACTGGCTTGATTTGTTGATCAAAGAGCGGGTAACTCTATGGAATTCAGTGCCTGCCATGATGGAAATGCTAGTCAATTATCTTGATATTACGTCTGAAAAGCTACCGCGGAGCTTACGCTTAGCAATTTTGGGCGGCGATTGGCTACCAGTTTCCCTAGTGAATCGCCTAAAAGCACTCTCACCTGATTTAAGTATTCTAAGTATTGGTGGACCCACTGAAACTACAATCTGGAATATTGGTTATCTAATTCGCTCAGTCAATCCTGATTGGAAGAGTATTCCTTATGGGAAGCCTATGGCTAATTCGAAGTACTATATTTTAAATGATAATCTTGAAGACTGTCCGGTGTGGGTTCCAGGAGAAATGTATTGTGCCGGTGTGCAGTTAGCTAGAGGCTACTGGCGCAACTATGAAAAAACAGCTGCTAACTTTATTAATCATCCTCGAACTGGTGAGCGGATATACCGGACTGGAGATCTAGGTTGTTATTTACCAGATGGTAATATCGAATTTTTAGGTAGAGTTGACTTTCAAATTAAATTGCGGGGCTACCGCATCGAAGCCGGAGAAATTGAAGCCGTACTTACAGAGTACCCTTCCATACAAAATGCCGTAGTTACGGTTGCAGAAACACAACAGCATCAAAAATATTTAACAGCTTATATAATTCTTCACCGAGGACACGTTCTTAACATTGAAGAAGTTCGCAGTTTTCTCGAAAAAAAATTGCCGTCATACATGGTTCCATCAGACTTTCAGGTCTTGGATGTTTTTCCGTTGACAGCAAATGGTAAGGTTGATCGTCTCATGTTGTCACAAGGGAAAATTACTCGATAAAAACCATGCATATAGGGCATATTTTTGTTACTTGAGCTTATGAGAGAGACATTTTTGATGAATAAATGGATGGTTTGTTTCCATCCAAGATCTCATCCTAAGCTGAGATTGCTATGTTTTCCACATGCAGGTGGTTCGGCCAGAGTATTTTATAAATGGTCTGAACTATTACCGTCGACAGTTGAGGTATGTGCACTTGAGTTGCCTGGACGAGGTAAGCGTCTATTGGAAACTCCATTTACTAACATTGATTTATTGCTGTCAGCCTTAGGCCCTGAATTATTACCTTTTTTAGATGTTCCCTTTGCGTGTTTTGGCCATAGTCTAGGAGCACGGATTGCTTTTGAGTTTTGTCGATGGCTACAAGAGACAGTTCAGCTTACTCCTCAACATCTTTGGGCAGCAGCAGCCCGCGCCCCTCATCTACCACCGGATACTAAACCAATACATGGTTTGCCTGATCCTGACTTCATTGTTGAATTAAGACGATATAGTGGCACGTCTGAAGAGGTTTTGAATAATCCTGAGCTCATGGGCTTAATGCTCCCTGCTCTGAAGGCAGATTTTTCATTACTGGAAACATATCAATATCGCCCTAGTGCTCCGCTAGATTGTCCAATTACTTGCTTTTGGGGACAATGGGATGACATTGCGATTCAGGCAGATGTGGCAGCCTGGCAGCAGCATACGAATACATTTAGCCTAGAACCCGTTCCAGGTAATCATTTCTTTCCCCATGATCCCCTGTTTCCCAAAAGATTATTATCTAAACTGATGAAATTTAACTGCGTTGAGTCTCCTAGTTGAAAAACTCAATAACAAGACAGATGACTCCATCAGTCCATCATCTCCAATGAATCTGACGTTACCGGTTTGCTCGCATATTCACGTTTGGCAGCTACACATACCTTGTTTTCGCTTTGAACTTGATCGCTGGTTTAAGTGGCTATCTAATGATGAATGTGAGCGTGCCCAGAGATTTTTCAGATGCCAAGATCGAGAACGCTTTATTCTAAGCCGAGGCGGATTACGCTATCTCTTAGCCTGCTATCTTGACTGTGCACCCAAATCGCTGGTTTTTGCCTACAATTCTTACGGAAAACCTCGTTTGGCAATTCCCGATGGGTCTTTACAATTTAATTTATCTCACAGCGGTGAATGGGTCGTGTATGCGATCGGATTCAAAGTACTACTGGGCGTAGATATTGAACAGATCTCCTCGCGAACTCGCTTGGATAAATTCCGAACTCGCTTGGAGGGGTTAATCGAGTACTGCCTCACATCAAATGAACAAATTACTTTACCAACATCCCATGTCGAAAGATTGGAAGGCTTCTTTAAATACTGGACCTTGAAAGAGTCTCACCTCAAGGCTATTGGGTTGGGCTTGAGCTATCCCATGACAGATATAGAGATTGCATGGCTTCCCGAACCCAAATTAGTGATTCCGGCCAAGATTGACCAAGCCCCTGTAGGTTGGACAGTCAAGCTTTGGTATCCTGCTGATGGCGCGATCTCAGCTATGTGTGTGGGTCAATCAAAGATTCAGGTAGTGATTCGGTCTTTTCCTGGGCATTAGTGCCCTAGGGATGGCGAGTACTGTTATTAAGGGTGCTACAACTTACAAATTTTTTCCTTAACTTATTTATTAGGTTTTCTGGGCAGTATGGGTAATACTGGTAATGTAGTAGAGACATCTTTTTCCATGAAAGGTTCTGGAGGATGCTAGAAACAAGTTCTTTGGATATACTGCTACGCTCTTTTACTACCTTTAAGACCTGATGCATTGGTGTGTTGTCATTCCTTGGTGTTAAGCCAATATTCGAGCCTAAATAAAGTTATCAGCAGGCTTATCGGCAACAAACTTATCCAGTCGTTCTGAATATTGATTCTAGAAGCGCAATATGGCAATAATAACACAGTTCTCTGATTATGAAGTTGATAGTTACACTACGATGATCGCGGCAGAGGATCCCGTAGATATTTATTTTCCCGTTTTACCTGATCCCGTTGAAGATAGTCTTGAATTTCCTATCGCTTTAATGCTTCAGGGGGCTTTTCTGGATAAGGCAGAATACTCAAATTACGCTTCTACAGTAGCGAGTTATGGATTTGTTGTCGTAGTTCCTAATAACGAACGAACAATAGTTGCTCCGACTGGGGACTCGTTATCTGGCTTGCTTGCCGAGCAGCAGCAAGTGAATGAGACTTTAACACAAATGCTATTAGAGGATACAGACAGTTCGTCTCCAGTTTTTGAGATTATTGATACAGATAAGATGGGACTGCTAGGGCACTCCTTTGGTGGCGCAGCTGGATTAAGTGCTATTCAAGAAGACATTTGCCTACTCGAATTTTGTTCTGAAGACGAAGACTATGTTCGACCGCCAGAATTAATGGCAGGCATCTTTTATGCGGCAAGCTTTAGAGACACTTTCACGGAAGAGGCTCTGCCAGTTAATAACGACGATATACCGACTGGCTTGATAGTCGGTGAGTTGGATGGTGTAGTTCCATCTATTCTTAGTGAAGAAACCTACGACCTGATTCTTAATCCACCGAAAGCCTTAATCACTGTTGAGGGCGCTAACCATTACAGCATCACAAATGAGGATAATCCTTTACGTGAGCCAAGCCGCTCCACGTTAGATCAAGCCATTGCAACAGAGACAATTGCTCGTTGGAGTGCCTTATTTTTACGAGCACATTTATTTGAAGATGAGGCTGCATTTGAATATGTCTATGGCACAGGTGATTCTCTTGATCAAAACGTTACCGTTATTAGTCAGTTACCAGATGTGAATCCTGGTTCTATCAGTGTCATCGATTTTGAGATGGCTGATGACCTCGTATTAACGGCTGGCACTATTATCACTGATCAATTTGAGGGGCTAGAGGTTTCAACACCGGATAATCCCTATGGAGCAATGATCTTCGACAGTGCTGAGCCCACAGGCGGCGATAACGACCTACTGGCACCCGAGTTGGGGAACGTGCTAATTATTTCCGAAGATGGGGATAGTAATGACCCCGATGACAATGCCAGAGGTGGCACTCTACGTTTTGAGTGGGATGAGCTAGTCAATGTTGCCAGTGTTGGCTTCCTAGATATAGAAGAGTCAGGCAGTTCTATTCAGTTATTTGACGAAAATAATCACTTAATTGAAGCTGTAGATATTCCAAGTTTAGCTGATAATAGTATACAAGAGATTATCTTGGGAGTGTCTGAGATTGCGCGGATGGACGTCACATTTGTTGGCAGTGGTGCGCTAACAGATATAGCATTGACAACAGATGTCGTCGTAAGTACGGTGTAAGAGTTATTTATGTTGGTCAAGACCTCTTAACCAGCGTAAATAATCGTAATTTTCAAGAAATTGCCAAGGGTCTGTATTCTGTCCAAACAGATACAGACCTTTTTTTATAGATTTACCGACAATATTATTATTTTGTCTGGAAATGTTAACTCTGATGGTGAATAGGGTTAGAAAATTCTGATGCATTAAGAAGTTTGCTCGTCATATTGGCTTTGTAGCTGAATGCCCTCGTGGGAGATGAACTGCCTTAACCAATATGACCAAGGCTATAAATCTATATCTAGAAGGACCATAGGATAATTTGTTAGATGCGAGATGATTTTAATATTTTTCAACCTAGCTCGATTAATTTGAGCTTTTAGAAAGATAAAGTATTGCAATCAGTCATTTTCTCTGTTAATAATGAGAGTATTATCAACACTGATATATTCGCCTCTGAAGAGCGATAAAAATATTCACCAAATACTGGAGAAGTCAAAGGGTACGCTGTTTCAATTTGGTTGATACAAAGCGAGATACTCAAGTTATGCAATTCTTTAGACTGTTTAGATTTTAGACCTTGTTAAGGTCAAATAGTCTCGGGATATTTGTTTGGGCTAGAAAATCCTGACCAGCTGTGGATTTAGGATCCAAGGGGCTTATAACTTCTGCCCTAACTGAAATTTCTCGGCATAAGCTCATACCTAGGTTTGGTTGCATAAGAGCATTTATCGTCTCAACTAGGGGCATATTGAAAAGCTGAAAATACTTTTTGGGAAACTTTGAATTTTTTTCCTGATGTGACAGTGTCGGGATTTGACAAGTATTTCCCTTTAAAAGAGATTCAAGGATCATTAAAAGGAGTTATATCATGGTAATGGATGCAGTTGGAATCCGCTCCTTAGCATTATGTTTTCCAGATACAATTCGAACTAATGAATATTGGCAAGAAAAGTTGTCATCTGAGGCACCTCTAAGTGCACCAAAACGGGTTCGAGTTAAACGCCCTCGTCAATTTACTCCTAGTGCAGATGGGCTTGATATCTGGTCACGTGCAGTTGCACCATATTTGCCCGATCCATTTCGAGGCAGTGTGGAGCGAAGAGTAATTGGAGCTAAAGAGTCGTCACGCTCCCTCGAGTATCGTGTGGCTCAAGATGCTTTGTCGGCGGCTGGCTTAGTTTCAGATGAGGTTGAATTACTAATAGTCACTTCTATTTTTTCAGAGTCTTTAGGCTTACAAGATGCCTCTGACTTGTCCCAACAGTTGGGGCTGAAAGCGCCAGCCTGGAACTTGGAAGCAACATGTTCCAGTGCTTTAGTAGCATTGCAGAATGCCAGTGCTTTAGTAAAGGCTAACGAGCACAGACATGTTTTAGTTGTAGTTTCACATGTTGGTTCAAATGTTAGAGCAGACGATGATACGCTTTCGTGGTCATTGGGTGACGGAGCAGGGGCATTTGTCGTTAGTTCGCTGAAACCACATCAGGGGATTTTGGGTACAAAGATGATACATACTGCAGAAACAAGAGGAGCCTATATTTACGAGCCTGCTATCAATGCACAAGACCAGCCACGTATTTGTCTGCGCACAGGTGAAAACGCCAGTTCTCTTGCTGAAACGGCTGTTAAATTTGTTCGAATATGTTGCGAGGGAGCGCTCACTGCTGCTGGGGTAACGCTTGAGCAAATAAAGTTTTTTTCATTTAATACACCCTCTGCTTGGTATGCAAACGTTTGTACTCAAGCACTAGAAATTGATTCCAATAACACTATAAATCTCTATCCCTACTATGCAAATATTGGTCCTGTTTCGCCGATTGCAAACCTGTATCACGGGATGCAAAATGCCAAGTTTCAAGAAGATGATTTAGTGCTTGTTTATACGACTGGCGCAGCATCAACAGCGGCAGCAATGGTTATACGATGGGGAGATGTAAAACTTGGAGCAACTCCAGCTCCTCCCCTAGATGAAGAACTTACACAGCACATCGCAACATCTTATTGTGAGGCTGCTCCTCAATCCTCGTTGTCTCAGGTGGGCTATATTTCCCGCTCAAAAATTTTAAACGCCAGACCTAATCAAAGTCGGCAAATCTTAGAAATAGCTTTGTTAGAATGGCTAGCGACCTATCTTCAACGCCCAATTTCTGACTTCAATGCTCAGGAATCAATGGCTGCGTATCTTGATTCTCTTATGGTGTTCACTCTAAGGACCCATATTGAGCAACATCTCCAGATCCAAATTCCCATTGAACAATTTTTTAATGATAGTAGCTTGACTCAGCTTATTGAATTTATTTTAAAGCAATTATTGTTGGTAGACCTGATTGAAACTGAATCTATTGCAGAGAACAAACTTAGTAGTGAAAAAACAGTATCCAGGAAAAAACTCCTTTTTTAAACAACTTTTTCGATCTAAATCTTATTTGTGTTTGTCATTGGGTGAAGCTTTATCTGTTGGAGTATTCGGCTCCTTGCTTCCATCACAAAGTGCTAGCGCGGAGGTCATCAATCCATGCGAGTGTTTTTAAGATGAAGGCTCTAGCAAGTGCGGCTAAGCATAAACTCAGCATCTGTCTCTTGATTGCCTCATTCGTCTGGAGTGTCTGGTTTATCCTTTTAGGACCGACTTCTATTATTAATATTTTGCAGGCTTATTGGCCAATAACATTGACGATGCTGTTTGGCTCGATGGTGGCAGGCGGTACTAGCATGGGTGGCGGGGCCGTTGCATTCCCTGTCCTGACAAAACTCTTGGAGGTACCACCCCACGAGGCTAAGATATTTGCCCTCGCCATTCAAAGTGTGGGCATGACCGCTGCCACGCTTACCATCATCGCCATGAAAACTAAGATAGACTGGCGACTCATTTGGTGGGCCAGCAACGGTGGCTTGATAGGTATCGTAATTGGCACGCTGTTGCTGGAACCTCGGCTGCCTCCTGATTTTATTAGGTTGTCATTCACTATGATGACAAGCAGTTTTGGATTGGTGATGGTATTTATTCAACTACGTAATAGTGAACGGTGTATTCTGCATCCTTTTTGGGGACATCAAGAACGGGCTATTTGGTGGACGACGGGCTTTGTCGGCGGGATCATTAGTGGGCTGGTGGGTTCGGGAATTGATATTTTTGCCTTTTCGGTGATGGTGCTGCTGTTTCAAATGTGCGAGAGCATTAGCACGCCGACTTCAGTTGCCTTGATGGCAATTAATGCGATCGCAGGGTTTGTTCTGCACGGCCTATTCCTTAACGACTTTGGTTTCCCTGTTCGAGAATATTGGCTGGCCTCGGTGCCTATTGTTGTTGTGGGGGCTCCTATCGGCGCGGTTTTGTGCAGTTATGCCCAACGTCATCACATTGCGATCGTTCTACTGGGATTGATTTTTACTGAATTAGTCAGCTCTCTTTTGCTCATTCCACTTACTTGGAATAGTCTTTTGGCTTCCATCTGTGTTCTGACTGGCTTTCTTTGCTTTTATATCTGGATTGCTCACGCACAAGTCAAATAAAGCTTTTCTATTATATCTAAGTAGGCTCAGTCCAGACAAATTTTCCGTTAATTTTAAGAAAAAGTTTTGAATTAACTTAAAGGCTCTCAAATGAGACTACCTAGGGTATTTTCAATCTCCAGAATACCTGAAGGGCTTAAGAAAATACCGCTTGGAGCTGTTTTGCAGACCCTTATTATTTACGCTTCATAACAAACCTTACATTCGAGAGCTTGTGTTTGCAAAATATTGCAACCGCAGCATAGCCTCTCCAGAAAATGTTGGAACAACTATGAGAAAGGTACTCATATGATTCCAGGGGGACACCTTAGAGTTCAGCTAATAATTCGTTTCCAAGTCAACGAAGGATAATACTGTTTATGAATAGCGATTCATTGAATCTAATTGGCAATGACTCAGGCTATGTGGTCACTAATTTAGTGTCCAATAATCCCGATAACAATCCACAACTACTAGATCCTTATGTCAGTTTAGGTTGGGGAATTGCCATTCGACCTGCAGGATTGGGTGGTCACTTCTGGATCAACAATTCCGGTACCGGTACCGTGACCGAATATGTTGGCGATGTTGGCGGTGTTCCTATATATCAGGATAGTCTTAAAGTAGTAGAGGTTTCTCCCACACCACTTAATCCCTTTGAGCTGTCTGGACCAACGGGACAAGTATTTAATGGATCTGGTGATTTTATCATCACCCAGGAGCATCCCAATGGTGATATCACTGCTCCCAGCAAATTTATCTTTGTATCTAGCGATGGCGGTATTTCTGCCTGGACCGAGCGCCGCAATGATGATGGCACTGTTGATCGCCCCCTAGTGTCTGAAGTGGTGGTGGATAAACTGGGACAATCCATCTATTACGGGTCGGCGATTACCAACTTTGAAAGCGATAATCGTCTGTATGTGGTCGATTTTGGTCCTACACCAGGGATTGAAGTTTATGACGCTAACTTTTCTGAGATTACGGACAATTTTGAGTTTATTAATCCCTTTATTGATGAAGGGTATGCCCCCTACAACATTCAGAACGTTAACGACTCTCTATTGGTTGCCTACGCGATTCCATCGCCGGTTATTCCAGGGGATGAAATCATTGAACCTGGCCTGGGTAGAGTAGCCGAATTTGATTTAGACGGTAACCTGATCGCCATTTGGGATGATGAAGGGCTTTTAAATGCGCCCTGGGGATTTGTCGCAGCCCCCGACAATTTTGGCGAATACAGCAACATGCTGCTGGTGTCTAATTTTGGGGATGGCACTATCGTGGCTTTTGATCCTACGACGCAAGAAGCCGTTGATTATTTACGGGATGGCAACGGTGACCCCATCGTTATTGACGGTCTTTGGGGCTTAGTCTTTGGTAATGGAGGCAGCCTTGGTGAAACCAATGATCTCTACTTTGCTGCCGGTAATGATATCGGCAACAATCCAGGAGATGGCGTTTTTGGTAAGGTTGAAGTTGCCACCGATGTGGATGTCCCGGCACCAGGGGGGGATCAAACCTTTACGGGGACTGCCGATGACGATCTGCTGGTGATTGATGGAGATAACAACACCTTCTCTCTAGGGGCAGGCAATGATACTCTGACAGCTCGTGGCCTTAATCAAACGGTAACTGCTGGCGACGGTGACGATATTGTGAGTATCGGTAGTGGCACCGTTGATTTGGGTGGCGGTGACAACTTTGTGACCGCCAGTGACGGATCGACTACTGTCACCGCTGATGCAGGTAATGACACGGTTAATTTAGTCAAGGGTGACCTGACGGCTAATGTCGGTGAGGGCGATAACCATATCACCTCCGGTGCTGGAGATGATATGGTCACAGCAGGCAGTGGTGATGATATTGTCCATGCGGGTGCAGGCAGTAATACCCTCGACCTGGGTGGGGGGAACAACACGGTTAATACCATTGTTAACCAGGGCAATTTCCTAGTATCCATTGGTCAAACCACTGTTACCACTGGCAGCGGTAGCGATACCTTTAGACTGGGTGCTGGTGAGGGCATTGTCACGATTACAAACTATGATGCTAGCGATCGTTTTGAGCTAGTCGGCTTAAAGTCAGATTTTTCCGGGATTCTTGGCTTTAGTGACTTGGCTATTATTCAGGAGGGTGTAGACACTGTTATCACCCTGGCTGGTACAGACGATGTGTTGGCCATTTTGCAAAATGTGTCAGCCGACGCCATCAATAGCGGTGATTTTGAACTGGGTCAGACGCTGGTAGGTGGGGATGCTGACGACACCCTTGACGCTGGCGGTGGGGATGACACCGTAGCGGGTGAATCAGGTAACGATATCATCACAGGCGGCGGCGGTGATGATGTGCTGCGGGGAGATCGCAACTCCCGCGATGCTCAAACAGGTGAACCTGGCGGTAACGATATTATCTTTGGTGGCGACGGCAATGACCGCATCGGTGGCAAATCTGGTAACGATATCCTCAGCGGTGATGCCGGCGATGACTACATTTGGGGTGATGCCGGTGATGACATCCTAATGGGTGTCACTGGCAACGATATCCTCGTAGGCGATAACGACTCTGGCGGTAGCGGCAGCGACTTGTTTGTCTTTGGCAATGGCGATGGCACCGATACCATTCTTGATTTTGAGGTGGGCGTTGACCGCATCGGCCTGGTGGAGGGTGAGCTGGTGTTTGCTGACCTTAGCCTGACTCAGGATGGTGACAATACTCTGCTGGGCGTCACCAGTACTGGTGAAACGCTGGCAGTGCTGCAGAATGTTCAAGCTTCTGCCCTTGGGGCGAACAGTTTTGAGATTGTGCCTGATATTTCCGACCCTAGCGGTGGGTTGAGCTTAGCAGTTTAGATTAGAGAAAGGCTGGAAAAAGGGGACAGGGCGACGCGGGGATGCAGAGATCTATCTGAAGCTGCGTCCCCATGTCCCCCTGTCCCCGCGTCCATCTCAAGCCCTGTCCATTTCAAGCCCTGTCCATCTCAAGCCTTATCCATCTGTAGTCGCTCCTGATGGAGCAGACACTGCTGGCTATTGACAATTAATTTCAATAACGTAAAAATATTCATGTATATAATATTCCAGCTATAAGGCGTGATTGCTTCGGTGAGATCGCACCTAGCGAAGCATCAGTTATTATGTCAAGTCAAGTCTTTCTTTCCGATCACGATCTTGAAGAAATGCTGGCGGAGCTGCAGCAAGAGGCTGAGCAGCCAGATATCGGTAAACATTATCAAGCAAACGATAGTGAGATTGTATGGACCCTCAATAAACCCTTTGGTAAATGGTTTAACCATTCATTTCATCTAAGGGATTATCTTACTCTAACCTTAACCGAATGGACCTTCCAAGAGAATTTTAACTTCACAATGAAGAGCCAGACAGAGCCGTTATTTGGCTTCTCATTTTGTATGTCTGGCGGGTTTAGCGTAAAGCCATTTGGTAGAGCTAAAGAATTTGTAGCCCATGCTCGTGATACCCATATTGCCTTTTTTCAAGGCGATATGCAGACTACTTCTGAAGTGGATTCTGGTCAAACAGTTTCCCTCGTTCAAATAGGGGTAAAGCCCGAGCTTATTAATACCCTATCGACAGAAGTATCGGACCCATCGCAATCGGTTTTGCACCAGACCTTTTCCAACTATCAGACTGGAAAGTCGTGGTTAACGATAACGATGACTCCAGCAATGTCCATTGCTCTCCAACAAATTCTTCAGTGTCCCTATCAAGGAATAACAAAACAACTCTATCTGGAAAGTAAAGCGTTGGAGCTGATTACCCTGCAACTACATCAGCTTACTGAAGACCGATCGACCGCATCCACATCGCTTAAGTTGGACGATATCGACCGCATACATCTGGCTCGGGATATCCTGATTCGTAATCTAAACGAGCCACCTTCCCTATTGCTCTTGGCAAAGCAAGCGGGCATCAATAGTTTTAAGCTCAAGCAGGGATTTCGTGAGATTTTTAATACGACCGTATTTGGATACCTACATGCCTATCGGATGGAAGAAGCACGGCGGTTGTTACAGTTGGGCAAGTTGAATGTGACTCAAGTTGCTCAAACTGTTGGCTATGATCATCCAGGCAAATTTGCAGCTGCTTTTAAGAAAAAGTTTGGTATTAGCCCAAAGATGCTTAAGTCTTGCTAGTCAGTAGAGTGACGCGAGGACGAGAGGGTAGAGTGACGCGAAAACGCGGGCAAAGGGAGATGCGGGAATCCCTGATTGATCAAGCTCTCCGTGTCTGCGGGTCTCCCCCTTTCCGTGCCCTAACAATACCGGAAGGGCTTAAAAAAATACCGCTTGGAGCTGTTCTGTAGGCCATTATTGCATAAATTTCTCAACAAGCCCTGGTGTGTGTGAGGAATAGTATAGTGCGAAAATTTATGTTCAACGAACTTAGGGTATTTGGCATAGCTGCGTTTACCCTGTTAGCAACAATGCCTCCGACTATGGCAGAAGAAACGCTGCGCATTATTGTAACGGCCGAAAGAACGCCTGAAGATGTTCAAGATGTGCCCATTAGCATCACGGCTATTACTGAGCAGGAAGTTGAAGATGCGGATATTACATCGTTAGAAGACATTGCTCGCAATACTCCTAACTTTACATTCTTCTCCAGCGGTGATCGCTCCTTTGGGCTTTACAGCATTCGAGGGCTGTCCAATAGCACTGCGATTTCAAATCGAGATCCGGTTGATTTTTATGTGGATGGCGTTCCCTATAATTTTGCGTCTTTTATAGATTTTGATCTACCAGATTTGGAGCGTGTGGAGGTACTGCGGGGTCCCCAGAGTGTTCTATATGGCAGAAACTCCCTAGCGGGGGTGGTCAACTTGATTACCCGCAAACCCACCGATACCTTTGAGTTTAGCGGGGTGGCTAGCTACGGTAACTATAATGACCTGGATTTAAGGGCCAGTGTCAGTGGCCCCATCATTGATGATGAGCTGTTCTTTCGTCTTTCTGGCAACTATGGTTCACGGGACGGCTATCTCCGCAACACATTATTGGATGATGGGGTTAATGAACAATCTGGCGGTAATGGTCGAGGACAGTTGTTATGGACTCCATCAGATAATCTAGAGATTGCATTAAATACTTCATTTAATAACTACCAAGATGGAGCAAATGCCTATGTAATTCTCAATACTGATGATCCATTTGAAACTGAGCAAGATATTGATGGCTTTACCGATCTGGTCTCCAATGACCAGTCGTTACGCGTTGCCTATACCCATCCTGACTTTCGTTTCACCTCCATTACCAACCGTCGCTTTTCTAAAAATGATGTTGAATTTGATGGAGACTATACAGCCGCAGATGCTTTTGTGGTGACCATAGAAGAACTAACCAACACCATATTTAGTCAAGAATTACGGCTTCAGTCTCCTGAAACTGCAGAACGATTTGAGTGGATCCTGGGGGGATATTATGAATCAAATCACACTGACTCAATTAATAATGGTCTGATCAATGGTGATGATATCGCGACGATATTTGGCCCCACATTTCCTCTCCCTCCTGGCAGTATCAATGTAGCCAACGCTGAGGTCAATAGCGACACATTTGCTATTTTTGGTCAGATGAGCTACCGCCCCATTGATGCCCTTACCCTCACCACGGGCCTCCGCTATGAGTCAACTAATAGCACTCTGGAAAGGTTCGATCGATCGATTGCGATTCCTGGTCTGCCAGATATGCCTTTTATCTCTCTAGATGAGATTGAACAAAATGGGGATGAATTATTACCTCGCTTTGCAGTTGAGTATCGTTTCTCTCCGGACCTGATGGCCTACGGCAGTATTACCCGAGGCTATCGCCCTTCGGGTGTCAATTTAGGTCCCGGTGGTGAGGATTCTGCCACCTTTGATGCGGAGCGTTCCTGGAACTATGAAGTGGGTTTGAAATCCTCCTGGCTAGATGATCGTCTAGCGGTTAATCTTGCCCTGTTTCATACTCCGGTGGATGATTTTCAGATACTACAGTTTGATCTAATCGGCAACTCGTTTACTGACAATGCCGATGTGAGCATTACGGGCTTTGAGCTAGAGGCTAGGGCTACCCCTGTACCAGGGTTTGATATTATTGCTGGTCTGGGTTTGACCGATGCTGAATTTACTAACTTTACCAATCCCTTTACGGGAGACGATGCGGAGGGAAATAATCTTCAGTTTTCTCCTGATGTTACCTATAATCTTGCCCTCCAGTATCGCAGTCCCCAGGGACTGTTTGGGCGGTTAGAGCTTCAGGGATTGGGGACTACGTTTTTTGATGATGCCAATACCATAAAGCAAGAGCCCTACGCCATTTTCAATGCTCGTCTGGGATATGAGTTTGACAATACTGGCATCTATCTCTTTGGCAATAATATCTTTGATCAAGAGTATATCAATCAGGCCTTTGCCTTTCCTCCTTTCGGTACGTTGGCATCCTATGGAATGCCAGCAAATTATGGGGTACAGGTGAGGACGCAATTTTGAGTGGTGGTCGAGAATAAGGGGTGAGGGGGAAGCGGAGACAGGAAGATACGGAAAGAGGGGGAGGGTTTAACAAGTAGCGTCTCCGTCAATCATTTCCTTTGGTTGGATATGCTCATCTCGGTAAATTTGCCGCTACCTTTAAGAAAAAGTTTGGCATTAACCCAAAGGCCCTAAAATCAACCTCATTAGAAGATTTAGAAGTCTGAAAATACCAGAGGGGCCTTAAAGAATACTGCTTGGAGCTGTTTTACGAACCATTATTATCTAAATTTTTGAATAAGCCTTGTGTCTAAGGGAGGGATAAAAAATAATTTAGTACGAAAATTCATATCCAATCAAAAGACTAACCGTAACTTTCACCATTCTTTCCGGTAATTTATTACTGGTATTCTTATGAAAAATCGCCCTTTTACTAAACCGCCAACGGGACTCTGGAGCATCGTGGCTCCGGTTAAGGGCAAGATTGCGATCGCAATCATCCTTGCAGCTCTGAGTTCTCTCACCAGTCTTGGAGCTCTGCTTGCTTTTCCGCCCATTGCTGCCAACCTGCTTTCTGATTCCCCCCAGCCTGATTTGATTTGGCGCTGGCTGGCCGTTGCCATAGGACTAGTAATTGTTGCCTTTACCTCGCGCGTTCTGGCATTTAATATTTCTCATATGGCGGCCTTCAAGCTGGAGGTAATTCTGCGCACTGCACTGACAGAACATCTGGCTCGAGTTCCCCTGGGCTATGTGATTACGATGGGTTCAGGAGCAGTGAAGAAACTGGTGCAGGATGATGTTAAGGCGCTACATGCGTTTGTCGCCGATAGTACTCCCCTGATCGGCCAGGCCTATACGATTCCGCTGCTAACCCTGGTGACCTTATTTGTTGCCGACTGGCGTTTGGGGTTAATTACCCTGGGGGTGTTGCCTGTAGGTATGATTTTTATTCGTTTGGCCTTAAAAGACTATGCCCACCAGCGAGATGCCTATAATCGTGCCAATGAGGCCATTAACGGCGTGATCATTGAGTTTGTACAAGGGATGCAGGTGGTACGTACCTTCGATGATGGCAGTAGTTCCTTTGCTCGCTTTCAACAGGCCCTGGATGATTTTACCCGTAATCTGCGGGCTTGGAATCGAAAAACAAGGACTTCTGGTAGCTTAGGCTCACTGTTGTTTGAGCCGTTGCCAACATTACTCATCGTTCTAGCAGCGGGCACAGGATTTATGGCGCAGGGCACGCTAACATTTCCACGACTGTTGGTATTTTTGTTGTTAGCACCGCGACTATGTGGAGGCTTTAAACCTATACTTACCCTGTCTTCTTTTATCAATCAGTCTAATGCCGGGGCCTTACGCATCGGCTCAGTACTGGCGGAACCCATACTTCCCCAGCCGAGCCAGCCGCAACAACCTCAGAATGCTTCGATCGTCCTAGACAATGTTACATTTACTTACTATGGTGATCGCTCTGCCTTACAAAATGTGTCGTTAACCATTCCCACTGGTACTGTCACTGCTTTAGTAGGCCCTTCTGGCGCAGGCAAAACGACCCTGGCTCGGTTAATTCCCCGATTTTGGGATGTGACCACCGGTTCGATGCAAATCGGCGGTGTTGATGTTCGCCAGATAACGTCTGATACGCTGATGTCCTGGGTGTCATTCGTATTTCAAGATACGTTTTTGCTCCATGACACGATCTACAACAATATTAAATTGGGCAAATCTGATGCCACCCAAACTGAGGTAGAAACAGCTACTTGTGCAGCCCAGGCCCATGATTTTATTCTCTCATTGCCCCAGGGATATGACACCGTTGTTGGCGAACGGGGTGCACGACTGTCCGGTGGTCAACGCCAGCGTATCACCATTGCCCGCGCTATCTTGCAAGATACTCCCATTGTTGTGTTAGACGAGGCCACTGCCTTTGCCGATCCTGAAAATGAGGCCTTAATTCAACAGGCCATTGCCGCCCTCACCCAAGGTAAAACCTTAATTGTTGTAGCCCATCGTTTGGCCACTATCATGGGAGCCGATCAAATTGTCGTTCTAGATCGGGGACAATTAGTAGAATTGGGGCAACACGACCAGTTAGTGACTGCTAATGGCCTATACGCCAGACTTTGGTCACACCATCAAACCGCTCAAAATTGGCAAGTAAGAGGTCAATCATGGACACCCTCACTCTCAAAATCATCTTCTTAGTTTGCTTCGTATTAACGGGAATTATCCGCAAACCCTATCAGCGAGAGGTTAAGGATAATAACATCATCGACAATCGTAAAACACCTCTAGAGAATAGCTTGTTAGCATTTGTTCTTGTGGGGATGTTTGTTTTACCTCTGATTTATATAGTTACGCCATTGTTTGATTTTGCTAATTATTCGCTACCGATTTGGGCAAATAGTTTAGGGATTGTGATGTTTGCGATCTCACTCTACCTATTTTGGCGTTCTCACCATGATCTCGGCAAAAACTGGTCACCTACATTACAAGTCCGAGAAGACCATAGCTTGATTACCAATGGTATTTATCAAAGCATTCGCCATCCGATGTATACATCTATTTGGCTATGGGCGATTGCTCAAGCGTTGTTATTAACCAATTGGATTGCTGGTCTCTCAGGCATCATTGCTTTTGGTACGCTGTACATTCTCAGAATAGGCAATGAGGAGGCAATGATGCTAGAACAATTTGGTGAGCAATATCGAGAATATCGACAGAGGACGAAGCGGTTAGTACCGTTTCTTTTTTAACTGCCAAAAACATGTTCAAAACCTACTCCCATATGATGACCGTTGCCGGTCCTTACAGACCGCAACTACAAAAGACTCTCTGTTTATCTGCCATTGCATCTGTCATTCAAGGTATTATTTTCGCCTTGTTCTTTCCGTTGCTCTCAGCATTGATAGCCCAACCTATCAATACTCAGCGTGTATGGACGCTACTGGTGATTTTGGGGCTACTTATCCTTATTGAGGGATACATTCGGTGGCAAGAGCTGCATTTTGGTTGGATTACCTCTAGTGAGGTGGCTCATGACACTCGTTTGCGCTTGGCAGAACAGCTACGGCAGATGCCTTTGCAGGAACTAAATCGGCGGCGAGCAGGGGATCTCAATGTGGTGATGAGTGGCAATGTCAGCGAATGTGTAATCTGGATCGGTAGTCTAAGTACCCTGGTGATTCAGACCCTGGTGACGCCGTTGGTAGTGGTGGTGGTGACGCTGTTTGTGGACTGGCGGCTGGCACTGACATTATTGGTGAGTTTTCCTCTGGCAATACCTATTTATCGCTACATGCGAACTCTGAGAAAGAGAAGTTTAAAGGCTGTTTCAGCGGCGAATGCAGATACCGCTTCCCGGGTAGTGGAATATGCTCAGGGGTTGCCAGTACTCCGGGCGACAAAACAGGTGGGAGTGAGATCACAACATTTACAAACGGCCCTTAAGCGTCAGCGACAGGTACAGGCACAGGGACAACGGTTGGCTAATTTACCCTCAATGGCCATTGCAACGTTGGTGGAAGTGGGGCTGATGCTTGTTATTGGTTTGGGTGCTCTGTTTATTTTGCAAGGCAGTCTGTCTGTAGCAGCTTTGTTTGCCCTGGTGGTAATTACCATGAGATTTAGCGAACCCCTATCGCTGCTCATCGTCTTTGCGGGTGTGTTTGACCTGATGGAAATTGCCCTGGAGCGAATTGAGACGGTGATGGCGATTCCGTCTTTGCCGGTGCAGGAGCCTCTAGCCCAGCTGGCTTGTTTTGATATTGAATTTGATCAGGTATATTTTCGCTATGCTGAGCACACTGAATGGACTCTGCGAGATGTGTCGTTTCAACTGCCGATGCGATCGCTAACGGCTTTGGTGGGTCCCTCTGGCAGTGGTAAAACTACAATTACGCGCCTGATTAGTCGTTTTGCCGATGTTCAAAATGGCTCTATTCGCATTGGCGGTGTTGATGTACAACAGGTACAACCGGCTGAGTTAATGCGGTGTATCTCGGTGGTGTTCCAGGATGTGTATTTGTTTGACGATACGATTCTTAACAACATTCGTATGGCTAAACCAAATGCCACCAATGCTGAGGTAGAGGCAGCGGCCCGTGCGGCTAACTGTCATGCGTTTATTACTCGATTAGCCCATGGGTATGAAACTCGCATTGGTGAAATTGGCGGTGCCCTATCAGGGGGCGAACGTCAGCGTATCTCTATTGCCCGCGCGATTCTTAAGGATGCGCCCATTGTTGTGTTGGATGAGCCTACCTCAGCATTGGATACGGAAAGTGAAGTGGCGGTTCAGACTGCCATCAATCGACTAGTGGAGAATAAAACAGTCATTGTGATTGCCCACCGACTTTCAACGGTGGTTGGGGCAGATTTAATTCTTGTTTTGGCAGATGGCCAGGTGGTTGAACAAGGTACCCATCGGGAATTGTTAGAGCAGCAGGAGCGATATGCAACGATGTGGACTGTGCAGCAGCAATCCCTGGGGTGGCGAATTATGGCTTGAGGTAGGTATGGGAGGTGAACTCTACAAGAATACCTATCTAGCGAATGTTTGAATAACTCTTAAGAAACACACTTGTCAGTCATGGGCTTAGGTTAAGCATAGGCCTGCGACTTTCATCACATCGGGGTTCTCTCTAAAATGAGGATTGTACACTATCACCTAGAGAAACCGCCGCGATTGGGCAGCTGCACAGCATTAAATCCCGGATATACCGCATTCTACAGCTGGGGTACTTTAAAGTTCGTCATCTCTTTTTTTGTTTGGTCGTGAACCAAAGAAGTGTGGGAAACGTCCTGTAAAGGGATGCTATCTACCCGAAACCAATGGATTGCCCCTATTGCGACTATCCGAAGACTCACAAACACGGTAAAACCAGCAAAGGAACTCAACGCTACAAATGCGCCCACTGTACGCGTACCTTCGTCGAAACCTTTGATACTTTCTACTATTGGCGTCAGGTCAGTGCCGATGAAGTGGAGAGCATCCTTCAATCGCAAGCAGAAGGGAGCAGTTTACGGGGCATTAGTCGAATCAATAAACGCGCCTACAATACCGTCGTGAGTATCGTCCATGCGGCGGCTTACCGAGCTCAGTTGGTTCATAACGAAGAAGTTAAGGAGATTGAGACAGAGCAAGTGATTGCCGATGAGATGTGGTCATTTGTAAAAAAAACAGAAACGATGCGGGCCTGAGGATATCAATCTGGGAGACTGCTGGATAGGGGTAAGTTTAGCCAAGCAAAGTGGACTCATCCTGACTGCCCGAGTGGGCAAGCACACGGATGCAGTCTTAGAAGAACTCATCACCTGCACCGAAGGCAAAACAGATTGTAAGGTCTGGTATACCAATGATTGCGCTGGCTATGGGCGAGTATTGCCGCCTGAGGTAGTCCATGTGGTTGGCAAAGAGAACACCCAAAGGTTAGAACGAACCAATGGTATCATTCGGCAACAGACCGGTCGTTGGCATCGACGACAGAATAAGTTTGCGAAAGTCTGGCAGACGACCGAGAGTATTACTCGACTGGTCGTGACCTATTTCAACTGGATATGGCAGCACAATCGCACAGGTGATACGGCTGCTCAGAGAGCAGAGATAACCACGAAACCTTGGTCCTGGAATGACATTGCTGCCCATCCCACTTTTTTCTGAGGCACGACCCGCTAACGCACTCATGCGAGGCACGACCTCAATCGACACACTCCTTTACTTTAGAGACTTTCGTCCTATTATGTCTAGAATGAAATAGCCCTGCACTGCTGGTATTGATATGGCGCTTGCCATTGTTGAGCAAAATTATGACCACAGTGTAGCAACTCAAGTAGCACAAGATTTAGTTGTGTTTTTACATCGACCGGGTGGGCAGTCACAGTTTAGCGTGGCATCTAGACGCCAAGATATTCGAGATGCCTCCATACGTGAACTGCAACTATGGATGGTCGAGCACCCTGAGGCAGACCTTTCGGTGGCAGCTTTAGCACGTCATGTTCGTATGAGCGAAAGAAATTTTTCGCGTGTGTTTATGGCTGAAGTAGGAACCAGCCCTGGAAAATATGTGCAACAGCTTCGGGTTGAAATCGCCCGTCAGTATTTAGAGCAAACCAAGAGGTCGATAGATGAGATCGCACACGCTTGCGGCTTTGGTAACGAGCTATCGATGCGACGCAGCTTTCAGAAAGTGTTAGGAATTAATCCAAGTGACTACCGTGCACGCTTTACCTCAAGTTAAGCCTTTGGTTCACAGCTTTGTGATTGAAGATTAGAATTCCAATAACACTATTTGCAGCTTTTCGACTCCCTTCAAACCTGCATTCCTTTCTAAACATGCCAGGGTTAACTGCTTCACTTTAAGAACAAAAAGGTCTCGCCATTAAAATATGAATGAAAATGGTTCTTGACAACATAAGGTACAGCATGAGAAAGCCATTCGTGCTCCTGTGGGTTGGCACTGGGAAAAGCATAGTTTTCTACTGTTGAACTTACAACAAATGCTTCAACAATGCTTTGATAATTTGTTGGTAATGACTTAAAATTTGTGTAACCTTCGAAGAAATGCAAACAAAATGATGCTTCAATATCTCCTAGCGTTGACGCGATATCGTAGAGGTAAAAACCAAAACCACAGAGTGAAAAGTCTATTGGACGAACGTCTTCATCGTAGAAGACGTAATTACCTTGGTGTAAGTCAGCATGAATTATTCCCCATGTATCGCTTGTCTGCTGCAGGCTAGGCATAAGTTCTTGAACTTGTATCGCAGCCCTTTGGAAGACTTGATAATCGTCTGATGAAATTGTTCCGTTCTGCACTAGCACACCAAGTTGAGATGTTGCGGACTTTAGCTTCTCCGCATTGTGAGTAGGACGAGAAAATCCAGATGGCAATGACCAAATGCTTGAATGTTGGTGCAGTTGTGCCTACAGCGCATCCAACTGCCAAATTTGCTGTGCTGTAGGCTCACTACCGAGATGTTCACCGTCTACCCACTGCAATAACGAACAAGGTATTGACACACCTTGTTGTGTTCCGACAATGTTAGTTACCCAGTCACCCAAACGGTTTTGTACTGGTTGGGGCACTGTTAACTCGGTATCCTGTGCGATCGCATTCAGCCATAATAGTTCAGACTCAATGATTGATGGCTTTTTCCAAGACTCATACAAACTCTTTCCGGCAGCCTCAACACCAATATGAAGCCGAAGCAAATACGTCTCTTTTGCTGGTGTTTCAACCCGAAACGTAGTGTTTTGACTTTGTTCTAAAAACGATAATTGAACTTTGGGTAGGTCGTAATAGGTCAGGGCCGCTTGAGCAATTTCATAATTCATAACCAAGGTGTACTCCGTCAAGTTATACGGTTACGAACGTTTGCCTTGTCAACATAAACGGCTCTAAATCGTGGTGCTTCCCTTTCCAGAAACCACGCGCCTTAAATACTCCTCTGCTCTCAAAATCTAATTTCTCTAACAGCTTTCTAGATGCCAGATTTTCTAGCATGATTTCAGCCGCAACGAACTGCACTTTTTTAACCTCAAACCCATAGGACAGAATGGCACGTAATGCTTCACCCATAATGCCTTGTCGCCAAAATGGACTGGCCAGTTCATAGCCAAGTTCAGCAGCATTCGCTTCTCTATCCCAACTAAACCCACAAGAACCAATCAGGCGATTATCTTGTTTAAGAGCGATACCCCAACGTATCCCACGTCCACTTTCAAATCCTTTTGCCCGTCGCTCAATCACCCTCATTGCTTCATCGAGATGAGTAAATGTATCAAGATCATGAAATTGAGTCACTTTTGGGTTAGAAAATACTGAAAATATAGCTTCAGCATCTTTCTGGGTAGCTTGTCGCAGCTTTAGCTGCTTTGTCTCAAGGTAGGGAAATGGAACCGTTTCAAAATCCTGGCTCATCAGAATTATGACCTCATTTTTCGCCGTTGCTGATTTAAGGGATGCATCGATCTGTTAGAAATGTTATACACCAGAATTTTGTAGATGTAATCATCCCGAGGATCAGCAACGCCCATTTTTTTGATACGCATCTCCATTATGGAGATGTAGTGCGATTGTTACAGTGAGATCGCACTGTTGAAAAGCTTTTCATAATGCATATTGCATAATCACTTCTCCATCCTCATCCATCTCACCTGTGGGTGTGAAGCCCATCTTTTTATAAAACCCTTCGGGGCTTCCTTCACCAGGAACACAGCTTGTCAATAAGACCTTTGCTTGTAGACGTGTTTTTACGTATTCAATTACCAACTCTGAAGCACGTTTGCCAAACCCACGAATTTGAAAACGTGTATCGCACAGTTATCCCGCGATCGCGTTTGCCGAGAGTTTGAAAGCTAAATAAACCATGCCGCGAATTGCAGTTCTGTGGATGAGTGAGAATCCATGCGATTCAGCGGTTGCGATCACGCTATCAGGACGCAAGCGTAGTTTTGGATAGGCGCTGACGGACGTTTGCCATGACGAATCAATAAGTGAGTGAACAATATCATGGACAATAACACTATCAGGACGATACTCAAGAAAGCATGTGTGAATTCGATGGTTGTCAGCTCGAACAGGAATAAACCGGTCTGTGCCAGTTAATTCATGGGTTGAGTAATCACGAAATGAGAAAATCAGTAATCCATCTGGCACCAGCTTGAGAGCGACATCACGAATCAATACATTAACGGTATCGATAGAGGGAAGATGTGGCAGAGTGTCCCCCATGCAGACAACGAGGGACACCCTTTCGGTTTCAAGGTGGTCGGTGAACCTAGTGAGATCGGCAGCGATAGTCTTAATTGGTAAATCATTGACTACTGCTTTAAGCTCACTCAGTAATTGGGCCGACGTGTCGAACGCAAAAACATGGTATCCACGGCGAGCAAGGGGGACGGCATGGACACCATGGCCGCAGCCGAGATCAGCCACAATTTGTCCATCACCATCGGCGAGGCCAAGGTCGGCGTAGAAGTTATCGGCTTGCTTGCACGCAGCTTCAAAGTCGCCGACCATCCATGAGTATATTGGGGCAAGGTGGTTGGCATAATGGTCAGCAACAGATGTAGTCATGGAATTTGGCAGAGTAACGGTCGTGTTCAACAGATGCAGACACGTTCGAATTTAACAAAGTAGGCCGGTACGTTCCACATAGGAAAACTCAAGGTTTTGAGTCAGATTTAGCTTATGCGGCAGCTAGATAACATTTGAACTGATCATTCATGGTTCGATATCCAATCCGCTGATAAACCGGTTCCCCCATTGGGCTGGCCTGAAGTACAGCCCATTTTGCCCCTGCTGAAAAACCAGCGTTGCTAGCCAATCGGCAGCAGGCCTCTGCCAGGCCATGTCCTCGGGCAGAGGGTTTAGTACCCACCCAATAAACCCCCGCGATTTGTGGGGTTAGCAGGAGCATCGCAGTCGAGACGGGCTCCCCATCCAAATACGCCACATACACCCTCAAATTTGGAGACAGCAGTCGGGCCGGAACCCCAAAAATGGCTTCGGTCTCCGTTCTGGGAAAGTCTAATGATTCAAACGCGTCGGCATTGATCTGTTGGGCATCGAGAATGCCTTGCTCATCCGTAACTCGTTTGATTTCCACGTCGGGTGGAAGCTGGGGTTCGGCAACTTGGTGATCTAACACCATCCAGGGGACAGCGACAACCGGCTCCATACCAGCATCCGCCGCTGCTGCCTCAAGATCGCGGTCGGCTTGCCCACGGCTCACAATCGAAAAACCGCGCCCAAGTGCGTTGAAGAATCGTTTCGCTTCGTCTATGACCGTTGAAGCGGCAATCTGAGAATCAAACCGGACAACATAGTTCATGAGTAGGGGGAAGGATGTTGTCCCGGCTACCAGCAGTACCCCATTTTTTTCAACCAGCTGACTTGAATGCTGCCAACGCCCAAACTCCCGATAGGCTTCAACAAGGTTGGCATCAATGAGGGCACGCGTTTCTGAAGTCAAGATCTTACTTGTTATACCCATTGTTTCTTCTGGAAATAGTTGTCTCTAATGGCGGGAACTCTGGTTGTGGTTATTTAGGGGTAACTGACAACAAGTTTTGAAACGGTAATTACTCAGCAAAGACAGCGCATTTAGCCTATTGTTTATACCCGCTGGCTTTTACCTTAACTGTTCTTTAGTGGGGCATCCATGTATGTTTCTCATTGTCTGTATGGGCGAAATCGATAGACTCAGCAGCAGCGTCAGCGTGCCCAGGGCCCAGAGAATTGACCGCAATCGGGTCGGTGCTTTAGAGACATCAAATGAGAGCATAGGCTGACTAAAACTCAAATACGGTACGCAGACTCCCTAACCAAATGGTGTCATTGGCACGATTATTTTCAGGATTCACCAAGACAACAAACCCTGGAATTAAAGCAACATTTTGATTAACGCGATAGCGATAAAACGCCTCAACTTGCCAGGTGGCATCTGCTTCATCAGGGCCGCTGTCATTGCTTAACACTCGAGGCGGTTGCCCCACCAATAGTCCACCAAAATGGCCTTTTCCACCCAGATTGCGCAGCCCCAGGGTTAACGCCCAGTTGAGCAGTGTGGCATCATCTCCGTCCCGCACCGTTCCCCGGTCCGATTCGGCGCTAGCCAAACTTAACCCGGCCCAGCCAGAGAGCGTCGCATTGTCCCCCAGTTTTACGCTAGACTGCAGCCCAAAGTGATTGGCGGATGTCGCCACACTATTACCAAACGGCGCATTGGCCAGGCGACTACCCGTGCCCGCTGTCACCGCCACGGCTCCCCCTGGATAATAGGAACGGGCATAGGTCACACCCAGTTTAACGGTATCAGTCGGTCGAAAATCTAGCTGGCCCAGTGCCGTATAGCCACCGCTAAACAGCCCTATCTCCGAGTTAGCCGCACTTTTGCCAGGGACTAAATATCCGGCTGAGAGAGTGAGATCAGAACTGATGTCATAGACTCCAGTAATCCCCGTCCCCAGCGCTCCCTGATAGTAAATCGGATTAAAGCGCCCAAAGCGGGAGACGGCCCCATTAATGGGATTGGCAAAGCCTGGATTAAAGGTGCTGGAGACATTCGCCTGATAGGCTCCCCGAGTAGCATCAATGTGGAGACCGATGCGATCGCTAACCGGAAAGCGATAAAACAGCTTACCAATATCCACGTCATTATTGGTATCACGGTCAAATGCCAGCCGGGTCATATTTGTGCCAGTGATGGGAGCATTGAGGCGAACCGGATTCAAGGCATCCAGACGCACTTTAAGTAAGTCCTGCCCGGTAAAGCTGGTATTAAAATTTAACCTGGCCCGACTACCAAAGACCAGTTCATCGGGCAGGTCATTGTCGCTGCCAGGCTGCTTGTTCCCAGCGAGTTGTTCTAGGGAAAACACCACCTCGCTACGTAGACGGGTGGTGGTAGAAAACTGATTAGCCTCTAGAGCGGCGGTATCGGCTGCCAGTGACTCCAGGCGGCTTCCTAACGTGTTTAGATCTCGGTTAAACGAAGTCTGTAGCCGCTGGATAGTGGCCATATCGGTTTCAGAGATCCCCCCTTCTGCCATTGACGTAGTAACCTCCGACAGACAGGCCTCTAAAAGAGCGGCAAACTCATAGCGTGTCAGGGGGCGATCGCCTCTAAACGTGTCATCGGGATAGCCGACTACACAGCCATACTGCTCCATCAGTCGCTGTAATGCACTATAGGCCCAATCGGACGGCAATACATCAGATAGTTCATCCACTGAAATACTCAACGCCGCTGAAGTTTCTTCATTCTGTACCCCAGTGACTGTTGTTGCCCAAGCATCCTGAGCACCCATGCTAATAACGGTAATTGCCCCGACTCCTAACTGTTTCCACATCTCCATACAGTTCTATCAACCAGTGAATAATCAATGAGGATGACTTTTGTCAGGACACCATAACTGCGCCCCACCGCTGAAAGAATGCCGTCATCCTTAGATTCTGCTCACTGTAAGCACTGGAGATAGGTATTTCTCTCAAGTAGAGATTTAATTTAGATTTATGTAGCAATTATTTATTGTATGACAGGTTGTCTTTTGACATTTCTCTTTTTAGAAGTCAGTTAGATAGCTCGTGAGATAGTTCGCATAGCTAACTGTAGCGACCGATGCCTGTCTAAGTGTTAAATAGTAAACAGAGAAAAAGGTTGAGAAGGGATACGGTACGCTAAAGCCAGTCAGGAATAGAGAGGTTGCCGTGCTAACCGAAATCGTTCAAAGGTTTGCCCAAGAAAGCCCTATCAGCGTGATGATGCGAGGGGTGATGGAGTTGTTTTTCCGTCCTGAGCGGTTAGATGACATCTTTGAGCGTCATGCCAAAGTTCAGTATCAGCGCGAACTGCTTTTCTCGAGTGTCGTGAACTTGTTGAGTTTAGTGGTGTGTGGGATTCATCCGTCGATGAATGCGGACTACCGAAAAAAGGCCGAAGAGATGAACGTGACCCGCAATGCAGTGTACGAGAAACTCAATGGCATTGAACCGCAGGTAAGTCGGGCGGTGCTCAAGGAAACGGCTGCTGAGTTGTCTACCTTGATGGATACGATGGGGGGTAAACGTGAGCCCCTCTTAGCGGGAGCAGCGTGTCGGGTAAGAGGGCACACGTCGCCGTGTCCCCCTCCCCTAAGAACGGCTCGTGACAGTCATCCCATCAAGCCGCTCAAGCCTTAGGCCATTCAAAACCACATCCTCATTGTTGTGTAAGTATTGATGGCATGTATGATGAAGGTGAACCAGATTCTCTTCACTTTCTCTGCCACCCTGTTTTACAGGCAACCGATGATGGGTGTGTAGGGCTTCTCCATTAAACAAGGCTTCATGACAGACTGGACATCGCCAGTTCTGGCTCTGAGCTACTTTGAAGTATTTAGAGCCTTTATCCCAATAGGTTTTCCCATATCGGGTATGGCGATGACGCCAGTAGTCTTGAAGGGCTGGATCATCCGGTGAGGCTGTTCCTTTAACCTTGACATGGCGTTGAATCGGAATATCTGCCAGACGTATTAGCCTCAGCAGTTTTCGATTATCCGCTCGGTCAGTGACGTTAGTGACAAATGTCCACGCACGTCCCTTAAAGGTTCGGTAGTACTTCCTGATAATCCATCCCTTCGACTTGTTCGGATGACGCCGACAGCACCATTTCCAGAGTGCTCTCCAGAGCTGATGGTCCACGTAACCAAACACATCTTTACTGACGCCATGTTTGTAGTAATTGCCCCAACCTCGCAGAATGGGATTCAGGTAATGAATCACCGTCGCTGGAGAGACCGAGGCGTTTTGCTTCAACCAACTCCGTAGCCGCGCCAGGAAGGCCAACACCTTTTCCTTTTGCGGTCGGCAGAGACATTTCCTGTTGTAGTGCCGAAGCGAGAAACCCAAGAACGGAAAACCCTGTTGGATGTTCACGATTTGGGTCTTTTCAATATTCAGCGCTAATCCGCGTGGTTTAAGCCACGTCTGTAAGATAGGGACGATAGCTTCGATGTCTGCTTTTATTTTCGCCGTTACCAGAAAGTCATCCGCGTAACGACAGTAGCCATAAGTTGGCGATGTGCGTTTGCGTGGAGCCTGTGATTTTGCTTTTGAAGAAGGCTGGTAGGTTCGAGTTGTTGTGAATGACAGCAACAAGTCCTGCATCCCATTCAAAGCAATGTTCAACAGTAACGGCGACAGCGGGCCACCCTGGGGTGTACCTTCAGAGGTGGCATAAAACATCTCAGCCTCTACATAACCTGCTTTGAGCCACTGCTTAATCAGCTCTCGACCTGGCACGGGGCCGATGGTGTCGAGGATAAAGCGGTGATCTACTTTGTCGAATGCACTCTTTAGATCCGCATCAAGTATCCAGGTATCACCGCCACCTTTAAGTCGTAGAAAGCACTGCTCAATGGCATCGTGACAACTACGACCAGGGCGAAAGCCATAACTGTGGGACTCGAAACGAGCCTCCCAGTGGGGCTCAAGTGCATGCTTCACTATCGTCTGGGCAACTCGGTTTTCGAGAGCCGGCACGATTAGATCGAACTGCACATCATCTCAACCTGGATTTGGGATGTGTCACCATTACCCATCCATTTCATCCCTACTCGGGTCAAACCTTTGAAGTTCTGAAAACTCGTAGGGTCTCAAACCAA